>CALGVL010000433.1 GCA_937930165.1 uncultured Acetobacteraceae bacterium | reverse complement strand
GGAAGGTCAGCGCCAGGGCGATGCCGCAGAAGGCCCAGGCCGCCAGGAACTTCCCCAGCACTGCCTGCCATTGTGCCAGGGGCAGGGTCAGCAGCAATTCGATCGTCCCGAGGCGCCGTTCCTCCGCCCAGAGGCGCATAGTCAGCGCCGGCACCAGGAACAGGAACAGCCAGGGCACGAAGGTGAAGAAGGGGATCAGGTCGGCCTGGCCGCGGGCGAAGAAATTCCCCAGCGTGAAGGTCAGTGCCCCAGCCAGGACCAGGAAGATGACGATGAACACATAGGCGACCGGGGTGGCGAAATAGCCGGCCAGCTCCCGGCGCGCGATGGTGAGGGCGGGGGACATTCAGGCAGCCTTCCGCTGTGCGGTGCCGAGGGTGAGCTCGCGGAACACCTCCTCCAGGCTCTTCCCCTCTCCTTCCAGGACCGAGGGCGCGGCATCCACCACGACCCGGCCGCGGGCGATGATGATGGCGCGGGTGCAGACCGCGTCCACCTCCTCCAGGATATGGGTGGAGATGACGATGGCCTTCTCCGGCGCCATGCGGCGGATCAGTTCGCGAACCTCATGCTTCTGGTTGGGATCGAGGCCATCGGTCGGCTCGTCCAGCACCAGCACCGGCGGGTCATGCAGCAGCGCCTGGGCCAGGCCGACCCGACGCTTGAAGCCCTTGGAGAGCGTCTCGATCGGCTGCAGCCGGACGCCCTCAAGCTGGGTCAGGCGCATCGCATGCGCCACGCGGTCGCTGGCCTCCGTGCCGCGGAAGCCGCGGATGCGCGCGGTGAAGCCGAGGAAGCCGGCGACTGTCATTTCAGGATAGGTCGGTGCGCCCTCCGGCAGGAAGCCGAGATTGCGCTTCGCGGCGACCGGATCCTCCACGACATCCGCCCCGCAGATGCGGGCAGTACCGGCCGTCGGCGGCATGAAGCCCGCCAGCATGCGCATGGTGGTGGACTTGCCCGCGCCATTGGGGCCGAGGAAGCCCAGCACCTCCCCGCGGTCCACGGTGAAGGAGACGTCATCCACGGCGGTGAATCCGCCAAAGCGTTTGGTCAGGCGCTCGATTTCGATCAGCGCGGCCAAGGTATTCCCCCCGCAATGCCCCCGACGGTTTGCCGGATTTACAAGGATGAAAGGGGTTTGCAAGACCCCTGCCAATGATGGCCGCGGCGCCAGGGCCGTGCCGTTCCGGTTCCTGCTCACCCGGCATGCAGGGTATGGATTGCCTCCGCCTTGCCGAACAGGCGCAGCAGCAATTGCGCCGCCCGGCCGCGCTCGCCGGTCAGGCCGGGATCCTTCTCCAGCAGCAGGGCGGCGTCGCGATGGGCCATGGCGATCAGCCCCTCCTGCGCCTCGGTCGCCTCCAGACCAAGGCGGAAGACCGGCGCCCCGGATTGTCGCGTGCCCAGCACCTCGCCGCCGCCGCGCAGGCGGAAATCGGCATCGGCGATGAGGAAGCCATCCTCGGTGTCGCGCAGGATCAGCAGCCGCTCCCGCGAGACCTGCCCCAGCCCCTCGTCATAGAGAAGCATGCAGTAGGAGGCCGCCGCGCCGCGACCGACCCGGCCGCGGAGCTGGTGCAATTGCGCGAGGCCGAACCGCTCGGCATGCTCCACCACCATCACCGTTGCCTCCGGCACGTCCACGCCGACCTCGATCACCGTGGTCGCCACCAGGACCTTCGTGCGCCCCGCGGCGAAGTCGCGGAGGGCGGCCTCCCGCACCTCCGCATCCATGCGGCCATGCGCCAGGCCGACGATGCTGCCGAAACGCTCCGAAAGCTCGGCGAAGCGGGTTTCGGCGGCGGCGATGTCCAGCGCTTCGCTCTCCGCCACATGCGGGCAGACCCAGAAGATGCGGGCGCCACGCTCCATCGCCCGGGCGATCGCCGCCACCACCTCCGGCAATTGCCGCAGCCCGTGCAGGGTGGTGGTGATGGGCTGCCGTCCCGCCGGCTTCCCGGTCAGGCGGCTGACCGCCATCTCGCCCCACTGGGTCAGCAGCAGGGTGCGGGGGATCGGGGTCGCGGTCATCACCAGCATGTCCGCGGCCTCGCCCTTCTCCGCCAGCATCAGCCGCTGCGCCACGCCGAAACGATGCTGCTCGTCCACCACGGCCAGGCCGAGATCGCGGAACTCCACCCCTTCCTGGAACAGCGCATGGGTGCCGACGACGATGCGGACGGAGCCCTCCGCCAGCCCCGCCAGGACCCGCTTGCGCTGCGCCCCCTTCACGCTGCCGGCCAGCAGCTCCACCCGCACCCCGGCCGGCAGGCAGAGCCTTGCCAGGGTTCGCAGATGCTGCCGGGCCAGGATCTCGGTCGGCGCCATCAGCGCCGCCTGGGCGCCGGCCTCCACCGCCCGCAGCATCGCCAAGGCGGCCACCAGGGTCTTGCCGGCCCCGACATCGCCCTGCAGCAGCCGCAGCATGCGGTGCGGGGCTGCCAGATCGGCGTCGATCTCTGCCAGGGCCTGCGCCTGGCTCGGCGTCAGCGGCAGGCCGAAGGCCTCCAGCGCCTGCCGCCGCAAGCTGTCATCGCCCGTCAGCGACCGGCCGGGCCGCTGCCGCACCCGCCGGCGCACCAGGGCCAGGGCCAGTTGCCCGGCCAGGACCTCGTCATAGGCCAGGCGGGCGCGGATGGCGGGGGAGGGGACCTCCTCCGGCGCCTGCACCGCCCGGAGCGCCGCGGCGAAGCCCGGCCACCTCTCCCGCCGCAGCAGCGCCGGGTCGTGCCATTCCGGCAGTTCCGGGATCCGATTCAGCGCTGCCCCCATTGCCTTCGCCACCTGCGAGAGGCGCAGGTCCTTCACCAGCGGCCAGACCGGCTCCAGCAGCGGCAGCCCCTCCGGTGTGGAGGCGGAGAGAGGGTTGATCATGGAGAAGATGCCGCCCTCGCTCTTCACCTTCCCGGCGAAAAGCCGTTCCGCCCCCGGCGGCAGCAGCTTCTGCAGCCAGTCCATCCGGCCGTTGATGTAGCGGATCAGCAGGCGCTTGCCGCCCGCCTCGGCCCGCACCTCCACATAGGGCCGGCCGAGTTTCGACCGGGCGCCCCGCAGCGAGACGACCAGCGCCCGCAGGATCACTTCGGCATCCGGCGGGGCCTCGGCCGGGCTGTCCACGGCGATGCGGCTGGCATAGCGTTCCGGCAGGTGGAACAGCAGGTCCAGCACCCGGTCGCCGCCCACCGCCTCCTTCAGCCGCCGGGCGAGCGCCGGCCCGACGCCCGGCAGGTCCGACAGCGGCGCGGTCAGCGGGGCCAGGCGGGGATCCTCACCCACCATGTCGCGGGCCGGGTTCTGGGCGTCCTTCAGCAGGGTCATGCACAACCCTCTCTGAAGCCGCCACGTCGGGCTGACAAGATTCCCATGGGCCTCTATATGCCAGCCGCCGTGCCAAGCGACGACATGTCTGACCGACCCGAAAGCCTCGATCCCCGCCGGCGGCGCCTGCTTTTCCGCGCCCATCGCCGCGGGACGAAGGAGGCCGACCTGATGATCGGCGGCTTCGTGGCCCGCCACATCGCAAGCCTGTCCGATGCCGAATTGGACGAGCTGGAAGCGGTCCTGGAATTCCCTGATGTGGACCTGGCGGACTGGCTTTCCGGCCGCCGCCCGGTGCCGCCCGAATGTCGCACCCCCATGCTGGACCGCATGGCCGCAGAATGTGCCGCTCGGGGCGCCGGCATCCCGGAGGACACCCGCCGGCCATGAACGACAGAAGCGAATTGCCGCCGGCCGCCCACGGCCTGACCGTCCATGGCGCGCCGGAGGGCTTCGACGCCCTGCTCCTTGCCCGGCGCCGGGCGGAGACGGATGCGCCCGTCCTGCATGTCTGCCGCGACGACGCCCGCACCGCCCGCCTGGCCGAGGCGCTCGGCTTCTACGCGCCCGAGGTGGAGGTGCTGCGCTTCCCCGCCTGGGACTGCCTCCCCTACGACCGCGTCTCCCCCAACCCGGAGATCGTGGCGGAGCGCGTCGCTACCCTGACCAGGCTGCTGGAGCCGGGAGAGCGACCGCGGATCGTTCTCACCACGGTCAATGCCCTGGTGCAGAAGGTGCCGCCCCGCGAGGTCTTCCAGGGCGCCACCCTGCTTCTCAAGAAGGGCGGCCGGGTCCAGCCGGAGCGCCTGACGGCCTTCCTGGAGGCCAATGGCTACGGCCGCACCGGCACTGTCATGGAGCCGGGCGAGTATGCCGTCCGCGGCGGCATCATCGATCTCTATCCGGCCGGCGAGCCCGACCCGATCCGCCTTGACCTGTTCGGCGACGAGATCGAGAGCATGCGCCGCTTCGACACGGCGACGCAGCGCAGTGGCGAGGCGCTGACCGAGCTTTGGCTGCGCCCGGTCGGCGAGGTGTTCCTGGACGAGGAATCCATCACCCGCTTCCGCACCGCCTGGCGCGATCTGTTCGGCGCCGCGGCAGCGGAGGATCCGCTCTATGTCTCGGTCAGTGCCGGCCGGAAGCATCCCGGAATGGAGCACTGGGCCGGGCTGTTCCATGAGCGGATGGAAACGCTGCTCGACTATCTGCCCGGTGCCTCGGTCAGCCTGGACTATCAGGCGGAGGACGTCCTTTCGGCCCGCCTCGAAATGATCGCCGATCATTACGAGGCCCGCCGTGCCCCGGTTCGCACCATCGAAGGCGAGGTGCCCTACCGCCCGGCCCCGCCCGGCAGCCTCTATCTGAACCGCCGCGGCTGGGACCGGATGCTCGCGGGCAGCCCCGTCTTCCGCTTCACCCCCTTCGCCCAGGCCGAGGGTGCCGAGGGAATCGATGCCGGCGGCCGCCCGGGCCGCCTCTTCACCGAGGTCCGCGCCGCCGGCCAGAACGTCTTCGCCGCCTATGCCGAATATGCCGAGGCCATGGCGAAGCAGGGCCGCCGCCCGGTGGTCGCCGCCTGGACCCGCGGCTCCCGCGAACGGCTCGGCAACCTGCTGCGCGAGAACCGGGTGGCGGCCACCGCGGTCGAGGATTTCGCCGCCATCCAGAAATTGCAGCCCGGCGTGGTCGGCCTTGCCGTGCTCGGGCTGGAACGTGGCTTCACCGCGCCGCCCGAGGCGACCGGCACCGGCTTCGGCCTGGCCGTCACCGGCGAGCAGGACCTGCTTGGCGAGCGCATCGCCCGTCCGCCGCGCCGCCGAAAGCGCGCCGACCAGTTCATTGCCGACGCCACCGGCATCGAGCAGGGCGATCTGGTGGTCCACCAGGATCACGGCATCGGCCGTTATGACGGGCTGGAGACCATCGAGGTCAATGGCGCGCCCCATGACTGCCTGCGCCTGATTTATGACGGCGGCGACAAGCTGTTCCTTCCCGTCGAGAATATCGACGTCCTGTCACGCTTTGGCAGCGAGACCCAGGGCGTCGCCCTCGACAAGCTCGGCGGCACGAGCTGGCAGAACCGGAAGGCCAAGGCGAAGCAGCGCATCCAGGACATGGCGGAGCGGCTGATCCGCATCGCCGCCGAGCGCCGCGTCAGGGAAGGCATCCTGGCGACGCCGCCCGAAGGCGCCTGGGACGAGTTCTGCGCGCGCTTCCCCTTCGCCGAGACCGAAGACCAGCAACGCGCCATTGCCGACGTTCTGGAGGATCTTGCCGCCGGCCGGCCGATGGACCGCCTGGTCTGCGGCGATGTCGGCTTCGGCAAGACCGAGGTGGCGCTGCGTGCCGCCTTCGTCGTAGCGATGTCCGGCGCCCAGGTGGCGGTGGTGGTGCCGACCACCCTGCTGGCCCGCCAGCACTATCGCACCTTCGCCGCCCGCTTCGAGGGCATGCCGGTGAAGGTGGCGCAGCTCTCCCGCATGGTGAACGCCAAGGAAGCGGCGAAGGTGCGGGAGGGGCTGAAGGACGGCTCCATCAACATCGTCATTGGCACCCATGCCCTGCTGGCCAAGGGGGTCGAATTCGCCGATCTCGGCCTGGTGATCGTGGATGAGGAGCAGCATTTCGGCGTCGCGCACAAGGAGAGGCTGAAGGCGCTCAAGACCGATGTGCATGTCCTGACGCTGACCGCGACGCCCATCCCGCGCACCCTGCAACTGGCGCTGACCGGCGTGCGGGAAATGAGCATCATCGCCACCCCGCCGGTGGACCGGCTGGCGGTGCGGACCTTCATCATGCCCTGGGACGGCGTGGTGCTGCGAGAGGCGATCCAGCGCGAACGCTTCCGCGGCGGTCAGGTCTTCTGCGTCGTGCCGCGGCTGGAGGACATGCCGAAGGTCGCGGAGCGCCTGCGCGAAATCGTGCCGGAGGCGCGCATCGCCGAGGCGCATGGCCGCCTCTCCGCCACCGAGCTCGAACGGGTGATGACCGAGTTCAGCGACGGCAAGCATGACATCCTGCTCTCGACCAATATCGTCGAAAGCGGCCTCGACATGCCGGCGGTGAACACCCTCATCATCCACCGCGCCGACATGTTCGGCCTGGCGCAGCTCTACCAGCTTCGCGGCCGCGTCGGCCGCGGCAAGCAGCGCGGCTATGCCTATCTCACCTGGCCAGCCGCCCATCGCCTCTCCGCCGCTGCGCAGAAGCGGCTGGAGGTGATGCAGACCCTGGACAATCTGGGGGCCGGCTTCACCCTGGCGAGCCACGACCTCGACATCCGCGGCGCCGGCAATCTGCTGGGCGACGAGCAGAGCGGTCATATCCGTGAGGTCGGCATCGAGCTCTACCAGCAGATGCTGGAGGATGCGGTGGCTGAGCTGAAGGCGGGGCAGGGGCGCAAGCGGTCCGAGGCCGACTATGCCCGTGACTGGACGCCCAACATCAATCTCGGCCTGCCGGTGCTGATCCCGGAGGACTATGTGCGCGACCTACCGGTGCGCCTCGGCCTCTACCGCCGCATCGGCACCCTGGCGACGGAGGCCGAGATCGACGCCATGGCGGCGGAACTCGCCGACCGCTTCGGTCCCTTGCCGCAGGAAGTCGAAAACCTGCTCCAGGTCGTCGCTATCAAGCGCCTCTGCCGGGAGGCCGGGGTGGAGAAGCTGGATGCCGGTCCGAAGGGCATTGTGCTGAGCTTCTTCCGCAACCACTTCCGCAACCCGGGCGGCCTCGTCTCCTGGGTTGCGGCGCAGAAGGGGCTGGTGCGGCTGCGCCCGGACCACAAGCTGGCGCTGCTGCGGGAGATGGAATTGCCGCAGCGGGTGCGCGTGGCGAAGGAATTGCTCGGTGCGCTGGTGAAGGTGGCGAACCAAGCCAAGGCGGCCTGAGCAGCCGCCCCTTCATTCTCTGGCCGCGCGGAAGACGAAGAAGGCGTCGTCGCCGCGATCGGCCATGTCGAATCCCAGTTCCTGCAGGGCGGCCATCAGCCCGGTGCGGTCGATGTCGGGCTGGGAGTTCCAGGCGAAGAAGGTCGAGGCGCGCTCCGTCGTGAATCCGGCCTCCTGCGCCAGCGCCATGACCTCGCCCGGCGGGTATTCGCGCACATGCGGCGGGTACTGGAACGGGTGCCGGCGCCGCAGCACGTTCCCCAACACGTCGATCGAACTGGCATTGGGCGTCGTCAGCACCAGCCGCCCGCCCGGCCGAAGGATGCGCCGGCATTCGCGGAACATGTTACGGGCGCCGGAATGCGTGAACATGGCGATCTCGCCGATGCTCGCGCCCGGGTAGTGCGCATCGTTCAGATGCTCCAGCACCTCCAGGCACAGCACCAGCTCGGCGCTGCCGTCAGGCAGCGGGTAGGGGTAGCGCAGGTCGGTCTCCAGCGTCTCCACCCGCGCCCCACAGCAGTCGCGGAGATAGCCGCCAATGGGCGAAAGGGCACCGAGCTCCAGCACCTTCCGCACCCCGGGCGTCAGGTCCTGCATCCGCCTCCAGGTCTCGCGGTACCGCCGCCGGTGGGTCTGCAGGTACTCGTCCTGCGGCAGGCGGTCGAGATAGCTCTCGAAGCCCGGCATCACGGCCAGGGATGCGCCATGCGGGTCACCCATCCACCAGCGCCACGTCCAGCAGGCGCTCCAGCACCTCCGGCTCCTGCGCCCCGGCGATGGCGTGCCGGCCGGCGATCACGAAGCAGGGCACACCGTTGATCCCAAGGCGATGCGCCCGGAGGTTGTCCGAATGCACCGCCTCCACCTCGGCCACCGTCGCCAGGAAGCGGCGGGCGGCGATCGCATCCAGCCCCTGCCGCCCGGCGATCGTGGCCAGCACGCCAGGATCGCCGATATCGGCACCCTCGGTGAAATAGGCCTCGAACAGCGCCTCGATCACGGCATCCGCGGCCCCGAACCGCGTGGCCCAGCGGACCAGGCGGTGTGCGTCCAGGGAATGCGGCACGCGGCGGATCCGGTCGAAGCGGAAGTCAATCCCTTCCGCCCGGCCCAGCTCCGCGATGGTGGCATGCAACCGGCGGGCGCGTTCCTCGCCGCCGAATTTACGGACCAGGTATTCCTGGCGCGGCACCCCCTGCGGCGCCAGATCCGGGTTCAGCAGGAAGGGCCGCCAGATCAGCTCTGCCGCCATGTCTGGGCGGCTGCGCAGCATCCGCCGAAGCCGCCGGATGCCGAGGAAGCACCACGGGCAGACGAGGTCAAAGACGACCTCGATGGTCAGGCGCGTGCGGGGCGGGGCGAGTAGGTTCACGGCGGCATCATACTCCGAAGCGCCGGCCCGGGGCCATCAGCCTTGCCTCCTGCCTGACCGGGTCAGGCCGCCTGGGCCAGGAGGTTGGCGATGATGGCGGGCAATTGCCGTTCCAGCAGGCATTGCTCCTCCGATCCGTCACGGACGGCGATGAAATACCAGGGGAGGCCGGGTGAGTCCCATTCTGCCGGACCGAACCGTCGTCCGAACAGATCGAACAGCCGGTAGTCCAGGCTGTCGAAGAAGGCGAAATACTCTTCCGCGCTGTAGCCATAGGCGGCCGCGGAGCCGGCCCGCGCATTCTCGAAGACGATCATCGGATGCGACCGCGCCAGGGCCTGCCTCGCCCCTTGGAGGGCGCGGAACTCGCCCCCTTCCAGGTCGAGCTTGCAGAAGCGCCAGGGCAGGGCGGACCCGTCCAGCATGCGGTCGAGCCTGACGGTTTCGACCTGCAGGATCTGCTCCTCGGGCGGGAAAGGGTAGGGGCGGGGCTGGAGGCCGCTATAGCCATCGGCATTGCGGATCCAGCGGAAGGGAGCATTGCCGTCGCGCTCCGCCAGCGCCTGTTGCAGCACGCGAAGCTGGCCGAGGCCCCGCTGCGCCGCCTGCTGCCGCAGGGTCTCGGCCAGGGCGGGGATTGGTTCGAAGGCCAGAACCTGCCCGCTGGGCCCCACCAGTTCGGCGAGCGGGAAGCTGTGCAGGCCATGATTGGCGCCGCCATCCACGGCCAAGTCGCCGGGGCGCAGGATTGCACGGTAGAGGCCGGCGATGATGGCCTCGAAGATGTTGTCGCTGTCCTGCAGCGCGAAGAGGCGGGGGATGATGGCGTCCATGCGGGCCGGCGAAATTCGGGAGGAGGGACGAGGATCACTCCCGGGGGCGCCCGGGTCAAATCCCGGATGCCGGGCCTCAGGCGGCCACCACCACGCGGTTCCCGCCGGCCCGCTGCGCCTCCTCCAGCGCGAGGCGCGCCCGTTCCATCAACTCCGCCGGGCCTAAGGCCGGAGCAGCGCCCAGGGAGAGGCCGATACTGCAGGTGATGCCGAGATCGCCCGAGGGGGTCGGCAGCGGCGCCTCGGCCAGCCTGCGCCGCAGCCGCTCCCCCGCGCCCCGCGCCTGTGCCGGCAGCAGGTCCGGCATGCAGATGCCGAAGCCATCCGCGACCCGGCCCACCAGGTCATGCCCCCTGACATCCTCCTGCAGTCAGTCGGCGGCGCCGAGCAGCAGCGCATCCCGTGTCGCGGCGCCGAGGCGCGCGGCGATCTCCGGAAGCCCATCGATGCCGATCAGCAGGAGGGCAACCGACAGGCCCGAGGGATCCGCCATGTCCAGCAAGGCCCGGGCGAAGCGGAGCAGGCTGGCCTCGGTCGCCGTCCCCGTCAGCGGGTCGCGATTGTCTGGTTCAGGATGCCTGGCCATTGGTCCCTTCGTGCCGCCACCTTGTCCGCGCCGGGATGCAGCGCGGCCGGCTTGCCGGAGGATTAATCGCTGCGCTGCCCCGGCGCTGGGCAGCGGTGTCCATATGGCCGCGCAGGGTCAAGCCGGACGGCCACCGTCGCGGCTGTCCGCCGCGATGAGCCGCAGCGCCTCCGCGACCACCGCCTCGAACATCTCCGGCGTCAGCCGGCGGGTGGAGGTGTTGTAGCGGCTGACATGGTAGCTGTCCGCCAGCAGCAGCCCGCCCGGCAGCGCATGTACCGCGCCATGCGCGAAGCGATGCCGGCTGGCCGGCAGGCCGCGGGCCCGCAGCAACGCCGAATGCGCCAGCACGCCGAGCGCCAGCACCACCTTCAGATCCGGCATGGCGGCCAGCTCGGCCTGGAGGAAGCGGTTGCAGGTCCTGATCTCCACCGGCTGCGGCAGGTTGGCAGGGGGAACACAGCGCACCGCATTGGTCACGCGGCAGCCGGTGAGGGTGAGGCTATCATCCGGCCTTTCCTCGTAGACACCGCGGGCGAGGCCGAATTTCAGCAGGGTGGCATAGAGCAGCTTCCCGGCATGGTCGCCGGTGAAGGGGCGCCCGGTGCGATTCGCTCCCCGCAGCCCCGGCGCCATGCCGAGCACCATCAGCGGCGCGTCCGGCGGCCCCCAGGAGGAGACGGGGGCGTTGTGCCAGCCGGGGAAGGCGGCCCGATTCGCCTCGCGCAGCGCCACCAGCCTTGGGCAGAGCGGGCAATCCCGTCCGGGCTGAGGGGCTTCCGCTTCCGTCATGCGGAAACCCTCACTCCGGCAGGTCCGGCGACTCCCGGAAGGGCTCGGCGGGGGTAGGCCGGAGCGGAGCCGAGCGCGGGCCAGTGCCGGTGCTGGCCATGCGCGGCCGCGGCTCCACCTGGCGCCGGGTGATGTGCTCGGCCAGATCGGCGAGGTCCACGAAGGCATCGGCCTGGCGGCGCAACTCGTCCGCGATCATGGCAGGCTGGGTGCGGATGGTGGAAACCACGGTCACGCGCACGCCGCGGCGCTGCACCGCTTCCAGCAGGCGCCGCAGGTCTCCATCGCCGGAGAACAGCACGACATGGTCGAGATAGGGGGCGAGGTCGAGGACATCGACCGCCATCTCAATATCCACGCTGCCCTTCACCCGGCGCCGCCCGGTGGCGTCGGTGAATTCCTTGGCCGGCTTGGTTACTACCGAGTAACCGTTGTAGCCCAGCCAGTCCACGAGCGGCCGGAGCGGGGAATACTCCTCCGTTTCCAGCAGCGCTGTATAGTAGTATGCCCGCACCAGATGCGCCTGCCGCCGGAAGTAGGCCAGCAGGTTCTTGTAATCGACATCGAAGCCGAGGGTGCGTGAGGCGGCATAGAGGTTGGCGCCATCGATGAAGACGGCCAGGCGCTCGATCCGTTCAGGGTGCAAAGTCGTGACTCTCGAAATGTGGCGCATGATCTGCCTGACGGGATATTACGATGTCGCTGCAGTTTTGTAAGCGAGAAAACACAGTCCTCATCGCGCTGGGCGCGAATTTGCCGGGACCCGACGGTGCCCCGCCGCTGGAGACCTGCCGGCGCGCGGCAGCGGCGCTGGACGAGCTGCCCGGGTTACGCCTGGTGGCCCTCTCCCGGTGGTATCGAACGGCGCCGGAGCCTCCTTCGCCTGGCGCTCCGCCTTTCGTGAACGGGGTGGCGCGGCTGGAGGGGCAGGCAGGGGAGCCGGCCGCACTGCTGGCGGCCCTGCAGGCGCTCGAGTTAGCCGCGGGACGGGAGCGGCCCTATGTCAATGCCCCACGCAGCCTCGACCTCGACCTGATCGATCTGGACGGGCTGGTCCGGGCGGCGCCGGACCCGGTGCTGCCGCACCCACGTGCCCATCTTCGCCGCTTCGTTCTGCAGCCGCTGCTGGATGTGGCGCCGGGCTGGCGCCATCCGGTCCTTGGCCTGGAGGCGCGGGCGCTACTGGCCGCCCTGCCGCGGGAGGCGGGGCCGGCAGAGCCGATTCCCGGCTGAGGGCGTTGGAGCCCCCCGGCCGTTCGCGGCAGTGCCACGGATCCTCCCGCCCGGGATGCGGGATAGCCCGCGCCGGGCGATGCTGCGCTGCGGCACGACGCTTGCAGAAGCTGCCGGTGGTGGCTATCTGAAAGGTTCCCCGCCATCAGGCGCGCCTTCGGGCGCGCCCGAACCGTCACGAGGCCGTCATGGCGCGCGTTACTGTCGAAGACTGCATCCTCAAGGTTCCCAACCGGTTCGAACTGGTGCTGCTCGCCGCCCAGCGTGCCCGCAACATCAGCCGTGGCGAGGAGCTGACCGTCGACCGCGACAACGACAAGAATCCCGTCGTGGCGCTGCGTGAGATCGCCGAGGAAACCATCGACCTTGCCTCCCTGGAGGCCGACCTGATCAAGTCGCTGCAGCGGGCGCCGGAGCCCGAGCCGGCAGAGGAGGAGGTGCTCGACCTTATCGCCACCGACGAGAACATCTTCGGTGTCATGGACGTGAACGAGGAGCTGCCCGTGGAGGGGCAGGGCGTCGAGGACATGTCGCCCGAGGATATCGAGGCCGCGATCGCGGCTGAGCTGGGTGGTGGCCGCCGCTGAGAGGCCGACCCTGATCTCGCGCGACGCCGGCTCTCTGCAAATCCCGGCGCCGTGCGCGCCGGAGGGGGTGGTGTCCGTGGCCGCCCCACCTCCGGCCATCCCTGGCCTGGCGGAGGCGGAGGCACTCGCCCATCGCGTCGCCGCCTATGACCCGCGGGCCGACCTGGCCTTCCTGGAGCGCGCCGGCCGGCTCGCCGCCGAGGCACATGCCACCCAGACGCGCGAGAATGGCGAGCCCTACATCACCCATCCGCTTGCCGTTGCCGGCATCCTGGCCGACTACAAGCTCGATTCCGCCACCATCGCCACCGCCCTGCTGCATGACGTGGCAGAGGACACCGCGGTCGGGCTGAAGGAGATCGAGCGGCGCTTCGGCCCGGAAGTCGCCCGGCTGGTGGACGGCGTCACCAAGCTGACGCGGATCGAACTGCAAAGCGAGCGCACCAAGCAGGCGGAGAACCTGCGCAAGCTGGTGCTGGCGATGAGCGAGGACATCCGCGTCCTGCTCGTCAAGCTGGCCGACCGGCTGCACAACATGCGCACCCTGCATTTTGTGCCGCAGCCGGAGCGGCGCCGGAAAACGGCGCGCGAGACACTGGAGATCTTCGCCCCACTCGCCGAGCGCATCGGCATGGATGCGCTGAAGACCGAGCTGGAGACGCTCGCCTTCCAGGAACTGCACCCAGAGGCCCGGCAGACCATCGCCGCGCGCCTGACCTTCCTGCGCGGCCAGGGCGCGGACCTGATCCGGGAGATCGAGCAGGACCTGCGCCGCGTCCTGGCCGAGCATGGCGTGCCAGTGCTGGACGTAACGGGGCGGGAGAAGTCGCCCTATTCGATCTGGCTGAAGATGCAGAAGAAGAACGTGGCCTTCGAGGCGCTCTCGGATGTCATGGCCTTCCGCATCATCGTCGAGGAGCGGGCGCAGTGCTATGCGGCGCTGGGCGCGGTGCACGACGCCTATCGCGTCATCCCCGGCCGCTTCAAGGACTATATCAGCACGCCGAAGTCCAACGGCTACCAGTCCCTGCATACCGGCGTGACGGTTCCGGAGCGGCGCAACGCCAAGATCGAGGTGCAGATCCGCACCCGGGAGATGCACGAGGTTGCGGAATACGGCGTCGCCGCCC
>CALGVL010000432.1 GCA_937930165.1 uncultured Acetobacteraceae bacterium | reverse complement strand
CCCAGCCCGAAAGCGGAATGAAGACGGTCAGCGACACCAGATAGGAGGTGATGGCGACTCCGAGCCGCGCCGGCTCCTCTCCCAGGTCGCGCGCCATGGCCGGCAGGGCGGTGGTGACCGCGGAACTGTCCAGGTTCTGCATGAACAGCGCGCTGGCGACGATGGCCGCCACCATGCGCGGATCGGCCCGGCGCGCCGGACCGGGCTGGGGGTTCGCCGGGGTCGCCGTGGCCGGGGTGTCCCCGGGAATGTCCCTCATGCGCGCAAACTACGCCGGCAGCGGGCCGCCGCCAATCAGGGGCGGAGGACAACTCTCCCCACGGCCCGGCGGGAGCGGACCTCCGCCATCGCCTCCCGGAATTGGTCCAGTGGGAAGCCGGCATGGATCTCCGGGCGCAGCAGGCCGTCCTGCCACCAGTGCATCAATTGCGCCCAGAGCGCGCGGGCGCGTGGCGCATGAAGCTGGCGGTTGTCGCCCGGCGACCAGCCGACATAGGTGCCCCAGTTCAGCCCGGCCACGGCGATGTTCTTCAGCAGCAGCAGGTTCACCCCAAGCTGCGGGATGGCGCCGGCCGCATAGCCCACCGTGACCAGCGTGCCGCCATCGGCCAGGCAGCGCAGCCCCTCGTCGAAGGCGGCGCCGCCCAGGCTGTCCAGCACCGCCTCCACTCCCTGCCCGCCGGTGATGTCGCGCACCGCGTCACGGAAGGGGGCGGCGCTGTCCAGCACTGCTTCGGCACCGCGGCTGCGCGGCACCTCCTGCTTGGCGGCGCCGCAGCGGGCGATGACATGGGCGCCGATGGCCTTGGCCACCTCCACGGCCGCCAGGCCCACGCCTCCCGCGGCGCCCTGCACCAGCACCCATTGCCCCTTCTCCAGCCTCGCCCGCCAGAGCAGCGAGGCGGCGGCCGTGGGATAGCTGATCGGCATGGCCACCGCCGGTTCCAGCGGCAGGCTCTCCGGCACGGGGACGACATGGATGGCATCGGCCACCGCCTCCTCCGCCATGCCGCCCCAGTCCAGCACGGCGAAGACCCTTGTGCCGGGCGGCAGCGGGTCCGGCACATCGGGGGCGGATTCGAGGACGGTGCCCACCACCTCCGTCCCCGGCACGAAGGGCAGAGGCGGCTTGCGCTGATACTTGCCCGCGACCACGAGCTGGGTCGCGAAGCTGACCCCGGCCGCCGCCACCCGGATGCGGACGCCCCCTGGCCGTAGCTTCGGCGGGGGGATGTCCTTCACCTCCAGCTCGTCGAAATCGCGCCAGGATTCGCAGATCAATGCTCGCATGGCTCAGTCCGCCGTGATCTTCGCGTCGCGCACCAGCCTGCCCCAGCGATCAAACTCGCTGCGGGTAAAGGCGGCGAAGTGTTCGGGCGTGTCCGCCACCGGATCGGCGCCGAGTGTTGCCATCCGCTCCCGCGTCTCCGGCCGTGCGACCACCTTCGCCACCGCGCCCTGCAAACGCGAGATGATCGCCGCGGGTGTGCGGGCCGGTGCCCAGATGCCGTACCAGGTCGCGATCTCGTAATCCGGCACGCCTGCCTCGGCCACGGTGGGCAGGTCCGGGAAGGCGGGGACGCGCTTCGCCGTGGTCACGGCCAGCGCCCGCAGCCTCCCCTCCCGCACCGCGCCGGCCGAACTCGGCATGGAATCGAACATCACCTGGATGGTGCCGGCCATCAGATCCGTCACCGCCGGGCCACTGCCGCGATAGGGCACATGCACCATTTCCGTGCCGGTGAGCAGCTTGAACAACTCGCCCGCCAGATGCGGCGCCGCGCCATTGCCGGAGGAGCCGTAGGAAAGCTTCCCCGGATTGGCCTTCAGATGCGCCACCAGCTCCGCCACGTTCCGCACCGGCAGGGAGGGCGTCACCACCAGGATCAGCGGCACGGCGCCGATATTCGTCACCGGCGCGAAATCCGCCAGGGCATCGAAGGGCATCCGCGGCTGCAGATGCGGAATGATGGTGTGGATGGAGGCATTGGCCAGGAAGGTCCCGCCATCCGGCGCGGCCCGCGCCACCTCCGCACTGCCGATCAGGCCGCTGGCGCCGGGGCGGTTCTCCACGATGAAATTCTGGCCGAGTTCCTCCGAAAGGCCCGCCGCCACCAGCCGCGCCAGGATGTCGGTCGGCCCTCCCGGCGGATAGGGGACGAGGAAGCGGACCGGGCGGCTTGGCCAGCCGGCCTCCTGCGCGCTGGCAGGACCGGCCAGGGCTGGAGCAAGCGCGGCAAGCGCGCCGAAGGCGCGGCGCGTGAGGTGCATAACGGATCGTCCCTTCCAGTTCTTGCGGTTCCGGGCAGGATAGGCCCGGACGAGGAAGCGGGAAACGCCATGTCGGAGACGCTGAAACCGTATCGGGGCCTGTTCGTGCTGGATGCCAGCCAGGGCATCGCCGGCCCCTATTGCGCCAGCCTGCTCGCCGCCTGCGGCGCCGATGTGCTGAAGATCGAGCCGCCCGCCGGCGACTGGTCGCGCGGCCTGACCACGCGCGAAGGCACGCAGAGCGTGATGCATGTCACCTTCAACCGCGGCAAGCGCAGTGTCGTGCTGGACCTGCAGACGGAGGCGGGCCGCGCCGCCCTGGCGAAGCTCGCGGCGCGGGCGGATGTGATGCTGGAAGCCTTCCGCCCCGGCGTGGCGAAACGACTCGGCCTGACGCCGGAGGCGGGGAAGCCGGATGTGGTGTTTCTCTCCATCTCCGGCTTCGGCCAGCGGGGCCCCTATGCCGAGCGCCCCTGCACCGACAGCGTGGCACAGGCCTATACGGGCATGGTGGCGATGAATGTCGGCATGGATGGCGTGCCGCACCGCACCGGCCCCATCTTCACCGTTGATGTCGTCACCGGCATCTCCGCCTTCGCCGCGGTGCAGGCGGCGCTGGCCGAGCAGACGCGGGACCGCGCCGCTGGCGCGCCGCCGCGGCCACGGGTGCTGGATGTTTCGCTGATGCAGGCGGCGACGGCGCTGATGGGCTGCAACATCGCGGAGCAGGGCTTCCTGGGCCATGCCCCGGCCCTGGCCAATGTGCCTTCCGGCACCTATCAGGGTTCCGACGGTGGCTGGGTGATGGTGGCGATGCTGCGGGAGCCGGAATTCCCGCAGATGTGCCAGGTCCTGGAACTGCCGGACCTCTCCGCCGATCCGCGCTTCGCCAGCTTTGCCGATCGTGCCGCCAACCGCGATGCGCTGCTGCCCATCCTCCGGGAGGCCTTCCTGAAGCGCCCCGCCGCCGAATGGGTGCAGCGCTTCCATGCGGCACGGATGCTCTGCGACAAGGTGAACACGCCGCTCGACTGGCTGGCCGATCCGCATGTGCGCGCGGTGGGCGCGGTGGTGCCGCTGGAGCAACCGGGCCTCGGCACCCTGCCCTTCCCTGCCCTGCCTGGCCTCGGCCCCTGGAGCGTGCCGGCGCCAGCGCTTGGCGAGCATACGGCGGAAGTTCTGGCGGAACTCGGGCTGTGACGCCTGAACGGATCGCGGCAGCGGTTGCGGCGCAGCGCCCGCTGGTGCAGCGCCTGCTGGATGGCGTCGCCGCAATCGGCGCCGATCCGCCCGGCATCACCCGCGACGCCTTCGGCCCCGGCGAGAACCAGGCCATGGCGCTGCTGGCTGAGACGGCGCAGAGCCTGGGCCTCGAATGCAGCACTGATGCCGGCGCGAATCTCTCCATGCGCTGGGCCGGCACCGATCCAGCCGCACCGCCGCTGCTGATCGGCTCGCATCTCGACAGCGTGGTGCAGGGCGGCAATTTCGATGGCGCCGCCGGGGTGATCGGCGGCCTCGCCGCCATAGCCGCGCTGCGCGCCCTCGGGCTGCAGTCGCGCGCGGATATCGAGGTGCTGGCGCTGCGCTGCGAGGAAGCGGTCTGGTTCGGCCTCGGCCTGGTCGGCAGCCGCTGCCTGCTCGCCCGCCTGCCTCCGGACGCGCTGGAATTGCGGCATGCGCGCAGCGGCCGGACGCTCGGCGAGAGCATCGCCGCCTGCGGAGGCGATCCGGCGCGCCTGGCCGAAGGGCAGCCACTGCGCGACCCGCGCTGCCTCGGTGCCTATCTGGAACTGCATATCGAGCAGGCACCGCAATTGGTGGAGGCCGATGCGCCTGTCGCGGTCTGCCTGGCCAATCCCGGCAATGTCCGGCATCCGCGTATCCGCATCACGGGCGAGGATGCGCATACCGGCCTGCCCCGCCGCTTCCGCCGCGATGCCGCCCTGGCCGGTGCCGAATTCGCCCTGGCCCTGGAACGGCTCTGGCGCGAGGAGGAGGCAGCGGGCCGCCCCATGGCGGTGACCATCGGCCGCTTCCACACCCTGCCCGACCGCCACGCCATGACCGTGGTGCCCGGGCAGTTCGAGATGAGCCTCGACCTCCGCGCCTATGACGCGGCGCATCTCGCGGCGCTGGAGGCGCGGTTGCACGCCATCGCGGCGGAGGTCGCGGCGGCGCGCGGCGTTGCGATCGAACTGGGCGAGCGCAGCGCCGCCGCGCCGGGCCGGATGGACCCCGGCATCATGGCCGGGCTTGCCGAAGCGACGGAGCGGCTCGGCCTGCCCGTGATCCGGCTGAACAGCCCTGGCAGCCATGACGCCAATAATTTCGCAGCCGCCGGGGTGCCGACCGGGATGCTACTCGTGCGCAACCGGAACGGCAGCCACAACCCGCAGGAGGCGATGGAGACGGCAGACCTGATGGCCGCCATCTCCGTGCTGTCGCTTTGGCTGGCGGAGCAGGCCTGCCAGCCGGCATGATGTTTCCGAGGAGGAAGCGCCCATGCTGAAGGATGCCCATGGCCTGGCCGTCAGCACGGATTCGCCGGAAGCCGTGCGCGGCTTCGACGACACACTGCAAGGCTACCTGAAATACCGCGCCGATGCCGGCCGGCGCCTGAACCGGGCTTTGGAGGCCGATCCGGAATTCGGGATGCTGCATCTGCTGCAGGGCTGCTTCGCCATGCTGGCCTTCCGGCAGAGCCTCGTCCCCATGGCGAAGGCATCGGCCGCGGCGGCCCGGCGCTACACTGCCCGCGCGACGCCGCGCGAACAGGCGCATGCCGCGGCCCTCACCGCCTGGGCGGATGGGGAGATGGAGCGGGCGCTCTCCATCTGGGAAGGAATCTTCCGGGATCACCCGCACGACATCCTCGCCTTCCGCCTGCACCACTTCAATTCCTTCTGGCTCGGCCGCCCGGAGGCGATGGCCAGCGCGGCGGAGGGCATCCTGCCCCGCTGGAGCACGGAGCTTCCGGGCTATGGCAGCGTGCTGGCCTGCCGCAGCTTCGCGCAGGAGGAATGCGGCAACTACACGGTGGCCGAGGCTGCCGGCCGCGCCGCCATCGCCCTCGATCCCGGCGATCTCTGGGCCGCGCATGCTGTGGCGCATGTAATGGAAATGCAGGGCCGCCGCAGCGAGGGCATTGCCTGGATCGCCACGCTGGAGCGGCATTGGGAAGGCGGCAACAACCTGATGCACCATCTCTGGTGGCACCGGGCGATGTATCATCTGGAGCGCCGGGAATTCGCCACGGTGCTGGATCTCTACGACCGCCGCTTCCGCAATCTGCAAAGCCCACTGACGCAGGCGCAGCCGGATCTCTACATCGACGTGCAGAACGCCGCCTCCATGCTGTTCCGCCTGGCCCGTCATGGCGTGGATGCCGGCGACCGCTGGACGGAATTGGCCGACAAGGCGGAGGCGAGGATCGGCGACTGCCTCTCCGCCTTCACCCTGCCGCACTGGATGATGGCGCTGGCCGCGACGGAACGCTGGGATGCGGCAAGGCGGATGTTGGAGGGAATGCGCGACTTCGCCCGCAGCCACGGCGGCACCACCGCATCCATCGTCGCCCGCTACGCCCTGCCGGTCAGCGAGGCGGTGCTGAAGCACGCACAGGGCGACCATGCCGGCGCGGTGGAGGCGATGCGCCCGGCGCTGGGCGGCATGCATATGCTCGGCGGCAGCCATGCCCAGCAGGACGTGCTGGAGCAGCTCTTCCTCGATGCCGCGATGAAGGCCGGGCTGACCGAGGATGTGCGCCTGCTGCTGGAACGCGTCGCCGGCCGCCATCCCGTCCCGCCCGAACGGCGCATCGGCTATGCCGAGGCCGCCCGCATGGTGGCGCACTGACCCCGGCGGCGCAGCTCCCCGGCCGGGCGCCCGTCGCGGCCTGTTGAGCCGGCGGAATCACTGCCCTGCACCCGCACCGGCGCAGAACGCTCCCTGCCCCCCGGCGTTGCTCTCCGCAGGGCGAAGCCGCAACGGAGGGAAGGATCCGATGTCCGTATGCGACCAATGCGGAAACGACTACGACAAGGCATTCCAGGTCAGCCGGGACGGCCGGAACTGGACCTTCGACAGCTTTGAATGCGCGATCCAGGCCCTGGCGCCCATCTGCCCGGTCTGCAGCGTCCGCATCGTCGGGCATGGCGTGGAGGAAGGCGGGCAGGTCTTTTGCTGCGCTCATTGCGCCAAGCGGCGGGGCGCCACCACCGTGCGCGACCGCGCCTGAGCCTCCGGGCCGCACTCGGGCGGGAATGGCCGGGGGCCTAAGGTCCCCGGCTCCCCTCCGGTGCCGGCGGATCGGGCAGCGGCATCCAGTGGGTCGGCCGGGCATTCAGCTTGGCGCCGCTCCAGGCTGTTTCCCACCTGCCGCCGCCCCATCCCGTCCAGTGGACCGCGATCACATCCTGCCGTGCCGCATGACTCGCGCCGCCCGGGACATAGGCAAGGATCGTGCGCCCGTCCCGGGGCGCCGTCTCGATCGGTTGCCAAGCCTGCATCAGCCGATCTCCCTCCGTTTGCGGAGCATAGCGCATTCCGCGGCACCTGGTGCCAGCCGGCGTGCCTGGACCAGATCGGCCCGGCTGTGATCGGGCCGATCTGGTCCAGGCGTGATTGAGCCGGCAATTCACGTCCTGGGGTCCGAGGCCTTGCCTCGAACCCGCCCAGGACGATCGCAGGCTAGCCCCCCGGCCACACCTCCAGCAGGGCACGGCAGGTCAGGCCGTCCTCGGCCAGGCGCATCGCCTCCGGATGCGGCCGACACGGGCCGGGCGGGCCGGATGCGCTGGACGCCCATCGCCGCCCGCCCCGGGAGAGCGCGGCGAGGCCCAGTCTGGCGCCGAGCTTCAGCCACCAGGGCAGCCACGGACGGCGGGCATAGCCCGCCGGCACCGGCACCAGCCGCGCCGCCAGGATGGCGCCTTTCCGATTCCGACTTTCGATCCGTCGCGCGCGAAGGATCCCGCTCCATGCTCCGCATAACGCAGGCCGCGGCGATTTGCCCATTGCCGGCAGCACCGCGTAATACTGCCGCAAGCAAGGAGTGGCCCGTGAACCCGATCGAGCATATCCGCCGTTTCCACGACCAGTTGACCGAGTGGCGCCGCGACTTCCACGCCCATCCCGAAACCGGCTTCGAGGAGCAACGGACCAGCGCCCTGGTCGCGGAGCGGCTGGCCTCCTGGGGGATCGAGGTGCATCGCGAGGTCGGCCGCACCGGCGTCGTCGGCGTGCTCCGCAACGGCAAGGGCAACCGCGCCATCGGCCTGCGCGCCGACATGGACGCGCTGGACATGCCGGAGGAGAACGAATTCGCCCACCGCTCCACCATCCCCGGCAAGATGCATGGCTGCGGCCATGACGGGCACACCACCATGCTGCTCGGCGCCGCCCGGTATCTTGCCGAGACGCGGAATTTCGAGGGCACTGTCTATTTCATCTTCCAGCCCGCCGAGGAAGGCCAGGGTGGCGCCCAGGCCATGATCGCCGACGGGCTGTTCGAGCGCTTCCCCTGCGACGCGATCTATGGCCTGCATAACCGGCCGGGGCTGGAGGTGGGCCGCTACGGCATCCGTCCCGGCGCCATGATGGCCGGCTGCGCCTTCTTCGACGTGCATATCCGCGGCAAGGGCGGCCATGGTGCCCGGCCGGAGAGCACGGTGGACCCGGTGGTCTGCGGCGCGCAGATCGTCACCGCTCTGCAATCCGTGGTCGCCCGCAACGTGGCGCCGGCGGATACGGCGGTGGTCAGCATCACCGGCTTCAGCGCCGGCCAAGCCTACAACGTGATCCCGGAGCGCGTCTCCCTGCGCGGTACGGTGCGCGCCTTCAAGGTGGAGACGATGCGGCTGGTGGAGGCGCGGATGCGCGCTCTGGTCCAGTCCATCGCCACCGGCTTCGGCGCCACGGCGGAACTGGACTTCCGGGAGATCACCATCCCGCTGATCAATAGCGAGGAGCAGACCCGGATCATCGCCGATGCCGCCGCCGCCCTGGTCGGCGAGGCGCATGTGGACCGCAACCGGGGGCCGGTCATGGGCTCGGAGGATTTCTCCTACATGCTGGCGGAGCGGCCGGGCGCCTACATCATCGTCGGCAACGGCACGGGCGATGCCGGCGGCTGCGAGGTCCACAACCCGCGCTACGACTTCAACGACGCCGCCATCCCCTATGGCGCCGGCATCCTGGCCGCGGTGGTGGAGCGGGAATTGCCGCCCTTGAAGGGGTAGCTACGGCGACGAGCCGGCCGCGGGGCGGCGGCAGGGGCGGCCCATATGGCATGGGGTCGCCCCCAACCAAGGTCATGCCGCTCCCTCCCGCCTCCCGGCGGACGGCGCGACAACGCCCAGCCTGACGAGCAGGGCGACACCATGGACGTTGTCGAACGTGCGAACCGCTTCCTTAGCTTATGGGGACACACCCCGATCGCCACCAAGGCGGATCTGCTGAAGACAGTCGACACGGACTTCAGGGGAGCGGCCGACTTCCCGGACAGCGTCCGCAGTGCCCGGGAATACCTCGACAGGATTAAGGTCAAGCCGCCGCCCAAGGTCGCCAGGGATCGCCTTCAGGAGATCCGCGTCAAGATCCGGCGCATCAATAGCCAGATCAACTACGAACTGGATATGCGGGACAGATTCCAGCGCACCGTCTGAAGCGCGCAGCCGCGAAGGCAGGAAGGGGATCGTCCATGCCGATACGGATTCGGCACGACGTACCGCGCTGGGGACCTGGCTTCCGACCCTGCAACGGCCGGGCCGTACTCGCGTTCCGCATAGGCGGCCGTTTCCTGGCCGCCTTTCCTGTGGCGGAACCCCGGCTGGATGTCCGATAACCTGCCTCCTTCCTCTCCCCGCCGCGGCATTGCCGCTGCGGGCGCTTTCGGCCACGGCTTCCAGCTCCTCCAGGGCGCGATCATCGCCGTCGCGGTCCTCTATTTCGCGCGGGAATTGCTGATCCCACTCGCGCTGGCGGTGCTGTTGAGTTTCGTGCTGGCGCCGCTGGTGCGGGTGCTGCGCCGGATCTCCGTGCCGCGCATCGCCGCCGTGCTGATCGTCGTGCTGTTCAGTTTCGTGATCATTTCCGGCATCGGCACGCTGATGGTCCGCCAGGCCAGCAGCCTGGCCGAGAACCTGCCCACCTACCAGGCCGTCATTGCCGAGAAGGTGGAAGGGCTGCGCAGTTTCGGTGGCGTGCTAGACCGGCTGTCCGGGCTGATGAACGGGATCAGCCATTCTTCCGCCCCACCCGCCACCCAGGCGAGCCCGCCCGCGCCCGCCCCCCCTCCTGCCAATCCCCTGGCCCGTACGGCCCCGGAGCAGCAGCAGCCGGTGCCGGTGGAGATCCGCCAGCCCGCGCCGACGCCGGTCGAGGTGCTGCAGCGGCTGCTGGAGCCGCTGCTCGGCCCGCTCGCGACCAGCGGCATCGTCATCATCCTGGTGATCTTCATCCTCCTCTACCGGGAGGATCTGCGGGACCGGCTGATCCGCCTGGCCGGCGCGCGCGACCTGCACCGGACGATGGCGGCGATGGATGACGCGGCCTATCGCCTCTCCCGCTTCTTCCTGGCGCAGACGACGATGAATGTCTGCTACGGCCTCTACATCTCGGCCGCGCTTTGGATCATCGGCATTCCCAACCCGATCCTCTGGGGCATTGTCGCCGGGCTGATGCGCTTCGTGCCCTTCATCGGCAATTTCATCGCCATTGCCTTCCCGGCGCTGCTGGCGCTGGCGGTGGATCCGGGCTGGTCCACCCTGATCTGGGTGCTGGCCCTGTTCATCGTCAGCGAGCTGATGATGGGCCAGGTCTTCGAGCCGCTGATCTTCGGCCATTCCACCGGCCTCTCCCCCATCGCGGTGATCGCCGCCGCCACCTTCTGGACATGGCTCTGGGGCCCGATCGGGCTGTTGCTCTCAGTGCCGCTGACGGTCTGCCTGGTGGTGCTGGGCCGGCATGTGGAGCAGCTGGAATTCCTGGAGGTCATGCTGGGCGACCAGCCACCGCTGGAGCCGGAGGAAACCTTCTACCAGCGCGCCCTGGCCGGCGATGCCGATGCTCTGGCGGAGCAGGCGGATCACTGCCTGGACGAGAAGAAGTCGCTGACCGCCTATCTGGACACGGTGGCGCTGCCTGCGCTGCAACTCGCCCAGACGGATGCGGCGCGCGGCACCCTGGCGCGGGACCGGCTGGAGACGCTGGAGCGTAGCGTCCTCACCCTGATCGAGGATCTGGAGGAGGCAGAGGATCTGGAGGAGGCGGAGGGACTGCCTCCCCTGCCAACCCCCTGGCAGGCGCCGGGGGCCGTGCTGTGCGTGCCAGGCCGCGGCCCCTTCGACCGGCTGGTGGCCGGCATGCTCGGCCAGGCGCTGATCCGCCGCGGTTTCGGCGTGCAGGTCGGCAGCAGCGCGGCGGGACCGGCTGCGCCGCCCCGGCTGCTCTGCCTTTGCCTGCTGGAAGGCGGCAGCAGCACGGCGACAGCGCGCTACCTGTTGCGCCGCGCCAGGCGCCGCCTGCCCGGCGTGCCGGCGCTGGCCCTGGTCTGGGCGACGGAAGCGAATGGCAACCTGGCCGCCGCGCTGCGGGCCGAAGGGAGTTCAGCACCATTGCAACTGGCGCACAGGCTGGCGAATGCGGTGGAGATGGCGGTCGAGACCGCCGGGACCGAAACCGGCGCGGTTCTGACCACGCCGGCGCCGCAGCCGGAGCCACCCCTGGGCGCCGCCCCGGCCCCGGCCTGAACGGCCCCGATGACCGGAGCGCTTCCGGCTGCGGAAGCTTGACTGGCGCAGCGACCTTGCGGGCGGCCCGTCCGGGGTCAGGTGACGAGTGGCCGCGCCAGGAAGATCGTGCCTGCCAGGGGCGTGTCGTAATAGGGCTCGACCGGCCTGAACCCCGCCTTGCGGTAAAGGGTGATCGCCTCGGTCATCGAGGGCAGGGTATCCAGCCGCATCTCGCGATAGCCGATCCGCACAGCCTCCCCGATGATGGCCTCGACCAGGGCCCGGCCGAGGCCGAGCCCGCGCGCCCGAGGCGAGACGTAGAGCCGCTTCATCTCGCAGCAGCCATCCTCCGCCAGGGGCCTGAGGCCGACGCAGCCCAGGGGCGCGCCCCGCATGTCGCGGGCGAGGAGCAGCTCGCCGGCCGGTGGCGCATAGCAGCCCGGCAGGGTCGCCAGTTCCGCGGCGAAGCCCTGGAAGGCCAGATCCACCCCGAGGGAGGCAGCATAGGCTTCGAACAGCCGCGCCGCAGCCTCGATATCGGCGGCCGATCTGGCCGGCGTGATCCGGAAGGCGCTTCCTCGCATGGCGTCACCATTCCGCCGGCTGGGTTTGGGCACAAAGGCGGGGTTCCGCCCCCTCACCCCACTGGCCGCTCATCCGCGATGACCTTCCCGTCATTGGGCAGGCTGCCTGGCGGGAGGATCTCGACCACGCCACGCAGCTTGGTCACGGCCTGAAGGCTCTGCGCCACCGCCTGGGCCAGCGCATCGCCGCCTGCCGTGGCCTCAGCGCAGAGGGTCATTGCGTCCTGCTCCCCCTCCCGCGTCACCACCAGGCGCAGGCGGTGCAGTTCGGGGTGGCGGCGGGCGATCTCCGCCATCTGCTCTGGCCGCACGAACATGCCGCGCACCTTGGTCGTCTGGTCGGCCCGGCCGCGCCAGCCGAGGATGCGCATATTGGTCCGCCCGCAGGGCGAGGCGCCCGGCATCACCCCCGAAAGATCGCCCAGCGCCAGCCGGATGATCGGATGGTGCGGGTCCAGGGTGGTCACGACGACCTCGCCGATCTCGCCCTCCGGCAGCGGGTCGCCGGTGCCCGGGCGGACAATCTCGACGATGATGTCCTCCTCCACCACCAGCCCCTCGCGCGCCTCCGTCTCATAGGCGATGCAGCCGAGATCGGCGGTGGCGTAGCATTGGAAGGCGGCGATGCCGCGCCCGGCCAGCTCCGCCTGGAGCGAGGGGGCTCCCGCAAAGATCGCATCGAGCAGCCGGCGATCCTTAAGGCGGATCTCCAGTTCGAAAGCATGGTTGTGATATCCGAAAACGATTCCGCGTTCCGCGCACAATTTCGCGGCGCTTTCCAGTTTGCCGCAAGTGTCCGCGAGGGCGGACTCACTTTCGTAAGTTTCGGGGCCCATCCACGGAACGACAATATATTTGCCCCCCAGCGTCAGCATGTATTCGATTTCTTCCTCTGCCGCTTCCAGCATGCGGGGCAGCGGCACGTGCGCGCCGATCGCCTGAAGTCCGAGGGCGTCCAGCTCCGCCCGGAGGGTCTTTGCATCCAAACCGCCGTAACCGGCGAATTCGACGCCTTCATATCCGAGTTCCGCCACTTTGCGCAGCGTTCCGAGGAAATCGTTCGCCGTCTCGCTGCGGAGCGTATACATCTGCAGACCGATTTTTAATCTCGTCATGATCGCTTCATCTCCTAAGTCGTCGTATATCCCTAATGTACCCCGGCGGGCGTCGCATCGTACATGTCCGATATCGCAATCGGATGAACTATTCGGCTATTATTCCCGTTCGGCAAGGGGCAGGCGGATCGTAAAGGTCGATCCGGCGCCCGGCCGGCTGCGCACGGAGATGTACCCGCCGTGCTCGTTGATGATTTTTTGGCTGATGGAAAGGCCCAGTCCGGTGCCCTTCGGCTTTGTCGAATAGAACGGCTGAAACAGCCTGAGCAGCTGCTCCTCCTTCATCCCCACCCCCGTGTCGGTCACCTCGATGATGCCGAACTCTCCGCGGGTGAATACGTTGATCGACAGCGTGCCCGAACCTTCCTCCATCGCCTCCATGCCGTTGCGGATGATGTTGACCAGCACCTGGACGATCTTGTCCTTCTCCAGGAAAGAATACAGCGGCTGCTCTTCCTGCGTCCGCACGAGCTGGAAGCCGTTCCGCGCAATTTCCGATTCCGTCAGCTGAACGGCCGCCTGCACGCATTCCTGGATCGTGATGAGGCTCGGCTGATGTTTCGACGGCTTTGAAAACTGCAAAAATTCGGCGGTAAGGTCGCTCATCCGCTTGATTTCATGCATGATGATGTCGTAATATTCGGCGATATTGTAGCCGTTCTGTTTCGACACCTGCAAAAACCCTTTCACCGTCGTGAGCGGATTGCGGATTTCGTGCGCCATTCCGGCCGCGAGCTCCCCGACGGCCATCAGACGCTCGTTGTGCAGCCAGTGCGCTTCCCGCTCAAGCCACAGCCGGCGCTTGGTCTCAAGCACCCGCTGCTGCGTCAATGCCAGGAACAGCCCCGGATCGCGCTCTTCGTCGGGGTAGACGGCGTAACCGTACGAAAACCGGATGTCCGCAATCTCCGGGATGCGGGATTCCAAAATGTCCTCGAGACTGACGTCCAGATGCTCGCGGTACGGAATCACGATGGCGAATTCGTCCGATCCGTAGCGGCCCATCAGCAGCGCTTCCGGAAAATAGGCCCGAAGCAAATTCGCCACATGCTTCAGCGTGCTGTCCACCGTATGATACCCTTGCTCGGTGTTCAGCGATTTCAGATCGTCGCAATCCACGAGGATGAAACAGACCCGATTATCCCCTTCCATCAACAGATTGTGAAGCCTTGCCTGGAACGTCTGAAAGTTGAGCAGCCCCGTGAGCAAATCGTGCTGCGTGAGATATGTATTTTCGCTCACCAGCTTACTTCTCGACAGTTCGGTAGCGATCATCCGTTCCGCGCCGAACAGCATGGCAACGGTCCAGACCGCGCTGACCGCGCCCTCCCGCCAGATTTGTTCCGACAACGTGCCCCCCTCATCCCAAATCGCCGCAATCAATTGAGCGATAAAGACAAGGCCCGCCAGAGCCGCCCAATGGACGCGCCTGCGCTGCGCCAGCGGCACCGCGCAGGCGATCCCGATGCCCGCCATGGCGGCGGCGGCGCTGGGCGCCAAATCCTCCGGGGTGAACAGGAACCCGGCGAGCGCGGTGACAGCCGCCGAAAGCAGCGCCCCCTGCGGAAAGCCCAGCAGGCCGTTGACCGCAATCGGCGCGAGGTGGTAGCTTTCCAGGGAACCGAACGGCCAACCGCAATAAAGCAGAAATCCGCCCGCAATTCCGTAAACCAGACCTGCGGCGGTTTGCTGAATGCGCTGAAGCCTGCGGTTCTGAAGGAATGACCACAGGAAATTCCCGACAATAATCGACGATACGAACAGCGCGGCATAGACGATCAAATCTTTACCCACGGCTTCACCGCCCTTGCTGCCGGAGAACCGGCCGACTTCTATTCTTAGGACTTTCCGATTCCGCCGCATCCAGTCGGTTAACGTATTCGATTCGTATTTTATCGATTCCTGCCGAAAACTAGGAATGATTGGAAGTCCCTGCGGCAACTTCTTCCTCCGCCCGGCCGTAGCGGCGCATCACTTCCCGCGTCGACATCGCGATCCGCTTCGGCACAAGCATCTCCGCGCGTTCGCCGAGGCGGCTTCTGCCTTGCGGATGAATGACGGAAAGCAGCACTTTCAGATACGCCCTGGCGGCCCAGGCGAACATTCCCGGGGGCAAATCCGC
>CALGVL010000431.1 GCA_937930165.1 uncultured Acetobacteraceae bacterium | reverse complement strand
GGCCGCGCCTTCGTGCTGTTCGCCTCGCACCGCGCGCTGCGCGAGGCGGCGGAACGGATCGGCGTCTGGTATTGGGGCTACGGCGTAAACGGCGCGTACAACCGCGACCGTTGGGCGGAGGATGAGTCCCGGGTGGAGTGGATGAAGTTCGGGATGCAGTCCGAAAACGAAGCGCTGCTTGCGGCCGCGAAAGCCGCGGCGGAAGAAATCGGCGAGTTCGAAGTGACGAATTCGCATCCGACCAACCTCGAGCTGAATCCGCTCGGCGTCAGCAAGGCAGCGGGTTTGCGCCGGGTGTGCGGCGTGCTCGGCATCGGGATGGACGAAGCAGCCGCCATGGGCGACAGTTTGAACGACGCCGCGATGCTGTCCGAAGTCGGACTCGGCATCGCAATGGGCAATGCGCAAGTCAGGGTGAAGGAGATCGCCGACGCGGTGACGCTGACGAACGATGAGGACGGCGTCGCGCATGCGATCCGACAATACATCTTGCGGGCATAGGGGGAGCGGCGGCCGGCCATGTTGGAAGCGATCGGATGGATTCTGATTGTCGCGCTGTTTGCCGTCGGCATGGCGGGCGCGGTCGTCCCCGTGCTCCCCGGCGCAGTGGCGATTTATGCGGCATTTCTCGTATATGGGCTGTTTTTCGGCTGGTCCGGGTTCGGTTTCTGGTTCTGGACGATCCAGACGGTGATTCTGCTTGTGCTTTTCATCGCGGATTACGCCGTCAGCGTCTGGGGCGTGAAGCGGTTCGGCGGCGGGAAAGGTTCGGTGTACGGCAGCACGATCGGCATCCTGGTCGGCCCTTTCGTCATCCCTGCGCTGGGCCTCGTCATCGGCCCGTTCGTCGGCGCGGTCATCGGCGAACTGCTTGCGGGCGCAAGGCCGGAAGCTGCGGTGAAGGCCGGCGTCGGCGCGCTGGCGGGCCTGTTCACCAGCGTGGTCGTCAAGATCGTCCTGCAGCTGGCGATGATCGTTCTGTTCATTTTCTGGATTATTTAATTCCATATTAATATGATGCGGAGGTACATACGATGGCGATTCGATTGACGGTTTGGAACGAAGGGCGGCACGAACAAAGAAGCGAAAAAGTGCGCGCGGTGTATCCGGAGGGCATCCACGGTGCGCTGGCGAAAGGGCTGGCGGACGAAGAAACTACCGTCCGCACGGCGACGCTGGACGAGCCGGCGGCGACGCTGCTCGGCGCCGATTTCGTCCTCTCCGCCACGGCGGTGGTGATCGCGGCTCTGGTCCTGGCCGGGCTGGCCCTGCCGCGCGGCCCGCTCGGCCCGGCACGGCGGGCGGCGCTGCTGCTCGGCGTCCTGGCGCTGCTGGCCGCCGCCACCGCCGGCAGCCATGCGGTGGCGCGCACGGATGGCCGGGCCATGCTGCTGGCCGCCACCGCCCTGCACCAGGCCGGGGCGGCGCTCTGGCTGGGCGGGCTGCCGGCGCTGCTGGTGGCGCTGAAGCTCGACCCGGAGACGGCGCGGGCGGTGGGGCGGCGCTATTCCGGCTTCGCCGCCGCCGGGGTGGGGCTGATCCTGCTCGGCGTGCTCGGCTTCTGGCAGGGCTATATCGGCGAGGTCGAGGCGGTCTACGGCACCGCCTATGGCGCCATGTCGGCGACCAAGCTGGTGCTGCTCGGGCTGCTGCTGCTGCTCGGCCTGGGGAATTGGCTGCTGCTGCACCGGCTGACCGGAATGTCCTCCGGCCTGCTGCGGGTCCGCCGCTTCGTCGAGGCGGAGATGGCGATCGGCCTGGCGGTGATGGCCGTCGCTGCCTCCCTCACCTCGGTCCCGCCGGCCTCCGACCTGCCGGATGACCGGGTGACCTGGGCCGAGATCACCGCGCGCTTCACCCCGAAATGGCCGCGCCTCACCAGCCCGGACCATGCCGATCTGGCCATCCCGGCCCTGCAGGCGCAGCTCGACGCCGAATGGCGGCAGCGGCAGGAGGCACGGCGGCCCCAGGCCTTCACCCCCGGCGAGGGGCTGATGCCCCCGCGCAACGCCCAGGACATCGCCTGGAGCGAGTACAACCACCACTGGGCCGGTATCCTGGTGCTGCTGGTGGGGCTGGCCGCGCTGCTGGACGCGGCCGGGCTGCCGCTGGCACGGCACTGGCCGCTGCTCTTCCTGGGCCTTGCCGGCTTCATCCTGCTGCGCGCCGATCCCGAAGCCTGGCCGCTCGGCCATATCAGCCTGCTGGACAGCCTGCGCGACCCGGAGGTGGTGCAGCACAAGCTGGCCGGCCTGCTGGTGGCAGGATTCGCCCTGGCGGAATGGGCGGTCCGGCTCGGCCGCTTCCGGGGGCGAGCGCGCTTCGTCTTCCCCCTGGCCATGCTGGCCGGGGGCGCGCTGCTGCTGGCCCACACCCACGCGATCTCCAACATCAAGGAGGCGCTGCTGGTGGAATTGTCACACCTGCCCCTGGCGGTGCTGGCGGTGGTGGCCGGCTGCGCCCGCTGGGTGGAACTGCGCGGCCCGGCGGAGATTGTACGGCCGGCACGCTGGATCTGGCCGGTGTGCCTGATCCTGATCGGGGCCTTGTTGATCATTTACCGTGAAGCCTGAACCCGCCCGACCGGCGGCGGCTGCCGGGGGCCACCCGCCGGACGGGCTGCTCGCCCGGCTCTGCATGCGGCTGGTTTCGGCAAGCTGCGCCCTGCCGAGGCTGGTCGTGACGCTGGCGCTGCTGCTCGGTCTGCTGGCGGGCTTCGCGGTCAGCCAGCGCTTCCAGATGGATACCGATGTCAGCGCGCTCTTCCCGCCCGACCTGCCCTGGCGGCAGACCGAGAGCGCCATGGCGAAAGCCTTCCCGCAGCGGGAGGACCTGATCGCCATCGTGGTGGACGGCCGCACCGGCGACCTCGCCGACCGCGCCGCCGCCGCCCTGGCGAAGGCGCTGGAGGACCGGCCGGAGCTGTTCCGCAATGTGCGGCGGCCGGATGCCCTGCCCTTCTTCCGCAGAAACGCCTTCCTGTTCCTGGACAGGGCGGAGGTGCAGGAGACGCTGGACCGGATCATCGCGGCTCAGCCCCTGCTGGGCACGCTGGCGGCCGATCCCTCCCTGCGCGGCGTCGCCCAGGCCTTCGGCCTGATGCTGCAGGGGGTGGAGCAGGGAGAGACGGAACTCTCCACCCTCGCCCCGGCGCTGCATGCCGTGGCCGGGGCGGCGGAGGCGGCGACGCAGGGCCGTGTGGAGCCGCCCGACTGGGGCACGCTCTTCACCGGGCGGGAGCCGGGCGCGCTGGAACTGCGCCGCTTCGTGCTGGTCCAGCCGAAGCTGGACTTCACCGCCCTCTCCCCCGGCGCCGCGGCAGAGGAGGAAATCCGCGGCATCGTGGCGCGGCTGAACCTGACGCCGGAGCACGGCGTGCGGGTGCGCCTCACCGGCCAGGTGCCCATGGCCGACGAGGAATTCGCCACGGTGGCGGAGGGCGCGGTGCGCAATACCCTGCTCTCCTTCTCCCTGGTGGCGCTGCTGCTCTGGCTGGCGCTGCGGTCCCTGGCGCTGATCGTGCCGGTGCTGGTGACGCTGGCGCTCGGCCTGCTGGTGACGGCGGCCTTCGGGGTGCTGGCGATCGGCCCCTTCAACCCGCTCTCCATCGCCTTCGCAGTGCTGTTCATCGGCCTCGGCGTGGATTTCGGCATCCAGTTCGCGGTCCGCTACCGGCAGCGGCGATACCTCCTCACCGAGGCGGGCGACGACGACCTGGACCATGCCCTCGCCGCAACCGGCGTACGGGCCGGGCCGGGGATCCTGCTGGCGTCGCTGGCCGTGGCGGGCGCCTTCTTCGCCTTCCTCCCCACCGCCTATCGCGGCGTGTCGGAACTCGGCGCGATCGCCGGGATGGGGATGCTGGTGGCGGCGCTGCTCTCCCTCACCCTGCTGCCGGCGCTGCTGCATCTGATCGGGCCGGCGGGGGAGCCCTCCGGCGTCGAATTCCGGGCGCTGGCACCGCTGGAGAACTGGCTGGCGCGGCATGCGCGCCGGGTCTCGGCCGGGCTCGGCCTGCTGGCCCTGGCCGCGGCGGCGGCGCTGCCCTGGCTGCCCTTCGACTTCAACCCGCTGAACCTGCGCAACCCGAAGACCGAGTCGGTCGCCACTTTCCTCGACCTGATGCGCTCGCCGGAGACGACGCCGAACACCCTGGACATCCTTGCCCCGAACCTGGAGGCGGCGCAGCCCCTCGCCCGGCGGCTGGAGGCGCTGCCGGAGGTCTCGCAGGTCATGACCCTGGCCAGCTTCGTGCCGGAGGACCAGGAGGCGAAGCTCGCCCTGATCCGCGACGCGGCCGACCTGCTGGCCCTGACCTTCTCGCCGCCGGTGGTGCCGCCGCCGCCGGGCGATGCGGAGGTGGCGGCGGCGCTGCGGGACCTGGCCGGGGCGCTGGACAAGGCGGCCGGGCAGGGGAGCGGCCCCGCCGCCCAGGATGCCGCCCGCCTCGCCGCCGCGCTGCGCCGGCTGGCCGAGGGGCCGCCCGAGGGCCGCGCCCGCCTCGCCCAGGCCCTGCTGCCGGGGCTGGAGGCGACGCTGCAGCAATTGTCGAATGCCATGCAGGCCGGGCCGGTCATGCTTGCCGACCTGCCGCCGGAATTGGTCCGCGACTGGATCGCCCCGGATGGCAGGGCAAGGGTGGAGGTCCGGCCGACCGACCCCTCGGAGGACAATGCCGCGCTCCGCCGCTTCGCCGCCGCAGTGCAGTCGGTGGCGCCGGGGGCGACCGGCACGGCCACCTCCGTCCTGGCCGCCTCCAGCACCATCCGGCAAGCCTTCCTGCTGGCGGGCGGCATCGCCCTGGTCCTGACCCTGCTGCTGCTGCTGGCGGCGCTGCGCAGCCTGCGCCTCTCCCTGCTGGCCCTGGCGCCGCTGGTGCTCGCGGGGCTGGTCACGCTGGCCATCTGCACCCTGTTCGGGCCGGCGCTGAACCTGGCGAACATCATCGCCCTGCCGCTGCTCTTCGGCATCGGCGTGGCCTTCGACATCTATTATGTCGTCGCCTGGAAGCGCGGGGAGCGGGTCCTGCTGCCCACCGCCCTGACCCGCGCGGTGCTGTTCAGCGCCCTGACCACCGCCAGCGCCTTCGGCACCCTGGCGCTCTCCCCGCATCCCGGCACGGCGAGCATGGGGGCGCTGCTGGCAATCTCCCTGCTCGCCTCCCTGGCGGCGGTGCTGTTCGGCCTGCCCGCGCTGCTGCACGCCTTCGCGGAGGGGAAGAAGGGCTGACCCTCCCCGGGGCGCAGGCGCCGCTTGCCCCGCACCGGCCGGGCCGGTAGGTCCGCGCGGTGTTCAAGCGCTTCCTCGCCAATCTGGCGCGCCTGTCCTTCCGGCGGGCGCTGCTGTCCGCTTTCGGCCTCGGGCTGGTTTCG
>CALGVL010000430.1 GCA_937930165.1 uncultured Acetobacteraceae bacterium | reverse complement strand
TGTCGCGCGCTTCGCGGTGAAGCCCACCTCCTCCATCCTCACTCCACGTCAATCGGTGGATCGTTTCGGGCAAGACGTGGAGGTGCTGACCAAGGGCCGCCACGACCCTTGCGTCGGCATCCGCGCCGTGCCGGTGGGCGAGGCCATGCTGGCCCTGGTCCTGGCCGACCACCTGCTGCGCCACCGCGCCCAGAATCCGGACGCCCCCAGCGAGGCCCGGCTGCCGCGGAACTGACCCGCGGAAGGCGGGGTTCCGCCTTGACGGCTCCGGCGCGACAGGGCTTAGGCATCGGGCACAGAGGAGGACGAGGAGAGGCCATGCCCTTCGACGAGCCGCCGTCGCCCGCCGGACCGATCGGCGCCTTCATCGCCCTCTGCGGCGAGGCGGCCTGGGGCAAGCGCCTCTCCCATCTCGGCAGTCAGGTGCAGTCCGGCTCGGCCCTCGGCCGGGCCGCGCAGCAGCGACATGCGCTGGAGCTGGCCCTCGCCAGGCTCGGCGACCGGAAGGCGCTGGCCGGCGCCAGCAAGGCCGAGCGCCATCTCCACGCCCTGGCACGGGAGGCGGTGCACCTGGCCGACAGCCTGCCCCCTGCTCCTCGCGCCCGACTGCGGCAGGAGATTCTGGCCGGGCTGACCGGCGAGGGAACGCTGATCCCTCTCTTCCACCGGCTGCGCACCGCCGCCCTGCTCCGCAGCCGCGGCTTCGAGGTGCATTTCGTGGGCCTGACCGAAGGCACGCGGCATGACCTGCGGGTGGAACGCGCCGGCGCCAGTGCCGAGGTGGCCTGCGAGACCATCTCCGCCGAGGAAGGCCGGCGCCTGCACCGGGGCGACTGGTATGCGCTGGTGGACCGGATCAATCCGGAATTGCAGACTTGGCTCGCCGCCCATCCCGGCCGCTACCTGCTGAAGATGACCCTGCCGGAAGGGATTTCCGGACCAGATCAGCTCGCGGAGCTGCACCGGCGGATCAGCGCCCTGCTGGCCGCGGAGAAGCGCCAGGATGCCGGCGCCCAGGCGGTCCTGAAGCTGGACCCGCTGGTGCTGGCCGGCGCCCAGGTGCAGGACCAGGGTGGCGGCCTGCCCGCCCGGCTGCGCGCCCAATTCGGGCCGGAGGCGCATCTGGCCGTCACCACCGAGGCCGGCAGCGGCAGCATCTTCGTCATGGCGGCCCGCTCCTCCCAGGGGGACGAGATCGCCGCCGCCATCTGCCGCCGCCTGGCCCTGGCGGCCGAGCGCCGCCTCTCCGGCCGGGAGCCCGGAATCCTGGCGGTCTTCCTGGAGGATGTGGACCGCACCGAATGGCGCAACCTGCGTGAGCAACTGGAGCTCGAGGGCGCGATCCGCCGCTTTCTGACCACGCCGGCGGCGCGGCGGGTGGTCGCCGTCTCCTGCGCCTCCCGTTTCGAGCTGTTCGGGGCGGCGGCGCCGGATGCGGCGCCGGAGGGGGAGCTGCGCTTCCGCAACCCGGCGCATCCGGCGGCGCGGCTGCCGGCCCTGGCCCCGGCCGTTCTCTCCTCTGTGTAGCAAACGCGCCGCGCTGTTACCCGGAAACCGCACGGTTTCTGCCACGTTCCTTCGCACACTTGAGGGCCGCTCCCGTTGGAGCGGGACCGGTGCGAGGATGAGGACACGATGACTGAACGCGAGTTCCAGGCCAAGCTCGCCGAACTTGACCGGCTTCTGAACGATCCCGAAGTGCGGATGGACCCGGACCGGGTCTGGACCTTACTGGCCGAGATCAGCGCCCAGGAGATGCGCGGCGCCGCCCGGACCTGACCCGGCCCGGGCGGACCACCGTTTCGGTCACGCGACCTCGAACAACCCCGCGGCGCCCTGGCCGCCGCCAATGCACATGGTGATGACGACGAAGCGCCCGCCGCGGCGCTTCGCCTCGATCAGTGCATGGCCGGTCATGCGTGCGCCGCTCATGCCATAGGGATGGCCGATGGAAATGGCGCCGCCATTCACGTTCAGCCGGTCATTCGGGATGCCCAGCCGGTCGCGGCAGTAGATGACCTGGCAGGCGAAGGCCTCGTTCAGCTCCCAGAGGTCGATATCCTCCACCTTCAGCCCATGCTGCTTCAGCAGCTTGGGCACGGCGAAGACCGGGCCGATGCCCATCTCCGCCGGGTCGCAGCCCGCCACCGCCATGCCGCGATAGATGCCAAGGGGTTGCAGCCCGCGGCGCGACGCTTCCTTCTCCTCCATCACCACGCAGGCGGAGGCGCCGTCCGAGAGCTGGGAGGCATTGCCGGCGGTGATGAACCGCCCCTGCTTCACCCGCTGCCCATCCTTGAAGACCGGCTGCAGCGCCGCCAGCCCTTCCAGTTTCGTGTCGGGCCGGTTGCCCTCGTCCTTGGTCAGCGTGACCTCCTTGCGGGAGATCTCGCCCGTGTTCTTGTCCTGCACGACCATGACGGAGGGCATGGGGACGATCTCGGCATCGAAGCGTCCGGCCGCCTGCGCCGCCGCCGTGCGCTGCTGCGATTGCAGGGCGTAGGCGTCCTGCGCCTCCCGGCTGACATTGTAGCGGTCGGCGACGATCTCCGCGGTCTCCAGCATGGTCATGTAGAGCTGCGGCACCCGCTCCTCCAGCCAGGGGTCGCGGGTGCGGTAGCGGTTCATCTTGTCGTTCTGCACCAGGGAGATGGATTCGAGGCCGCCGCCCACCACCACCTGCATGCCATCCGCGATCACCTGCTTCGCCGCCGTGGCGATGGCCATGAGACCGGAGGAGCATTGCCGGTCCACGCTCATCCCCGGCACGGTGTCGGGCAGGCCGGCGCGCAGCGCGCATTGCCGCGCCATGTTGGAGCCCTGGCTGCCCTGCTGCAGCGCCGCGCCCATGATGACGTCCTCGACCTCCTGCGGGTCGAGTCCGGCGCGCTGCACCGCCGCCGCGATGACATGGCCGCCCAGCGCCTGGGCCTGGGTGTCATTGAAGGCGCCACGATAGGCACGCCCGATCGGCGTGCGGGCAGTGGAGACGATGACGGCGGAGCGCATGGCTTCTCTCCCTGATTGTCAGTTGGCGCCGAGGATCTTCCACACCCCGTCCGCATGGGCGATGGTGCGCTCGCCCACGGTCAGCACGCCGCGGACGAAGACGACGCTGCGTGTGGCGCGCAGGACCTCCGCTCGCCCCTCGACGAAATCACCGACACGGGCGGGGGCTATGAAATGCGTGTTGAGCTGGACGGTGGTGCAGGGCTTGCGTCCCGCCGCTGCCCAGACCGTGATGCCGAGGACATCGTCGGCGAAGCTCATCAGCATGCCGCCATGCACGACGCCGCCCATGTTGCGGTGCCGCGGCTCCGCCAGGAAGCCGTAGCGCCAGCCCTCGCCCTCCCGCCTCGCGAAGAAGGGGCCGATCAGTGCCGGGTAGCCTTCCGGATCCATGCGCTTCCAACCGGCGGCGATTGGATCGAAGGGGGGCAAAAGGTCGTGCGGCATCGTTCCTCGGCGGCTGTTCCCTCCCCCTATAGCGCCCGCGCCGGCGGGCTGGCCAGCCGCGGCCGGTCAGCCCCGGAGCGCGGCGATCAGGAATTCGCGGTTGCCCTCCGGGCCCAGGATGGGACTCGGCTCCACCCCGAGCACCTGCCAGCCGGGCAAGCCGCGCCACCAGGCGGTGATGCGGTCGCAGACGGCCCGGTGCACGGCGGCATCCCGCACCACGCCGCCCTTGGCGACGTTCGGCCCCACCTCGAATTGCGGCTTGATGAGCGCGATGGCCCAGGCGCCGGGGGCGCAGAGCGCCAGCGGCATCGGCAGCAGGGTAGCAAGGCCGATGAAGCTGGCATCGCAGACCAGCGCGCCAACGGGCTCCGGCACCTGCCCGGCATCGAGGTAGCGCGCATTCACCCGCTCCCGCACCACTACCCGCGGGTCGTTGCGCAGGGACCAGGCGAGCTGCCCATGCCCAACATCCACCGCATAGACCTTCGCCGCGCCGTGATGCAGCAGCACATGGGTGAAGCCGCCAGTCGAGGCGCCGACATCCAGGCAGACCCGCCCGGCCGGCGAGAGCCCGAAATGCGCCAGCCCATGCGCCAGCTTCACCCCGCCGCGGGAAACCCAGGGATGGTCCTGGCCGCGCACCTCGATGGGCCGGTCCTCGGGCAGCATCTGCCCCGGCTTGTCGATGCGCACCTCGCCGGAGAACACCTTGCCGGCGAGGATCAGCGCCTGGGCGCGGGTCCGGCTTTCCGCCAGCCCGCGATCCACCAGCAACTGATCCGCGCGGAGCTTCCCCGCCTTCGCGACAGCCGCCTCCCTCACGCCCTCGCCGGCAGCGCCGTGGCTTCCGCGCCCAGGGCGGCGACCGCCGTGGCGACGATATGCGCGGCGTTCAGCCCGGCATCGTCATACTGCTTCTTCGGGCTGTCATGCTCGATCAGGCGGTCGGGCAGCGTCATCGGCCGCACCTTCAGCCCGTTCTCCAGCATGCCCTTCCAGGCCAGGTGCTGCAGGACGAAGCTGCCGAAGCCACCGATCGAGCCCTCCTCGATGGTGATCAGCACCGCATGCTCCCGCGCCAGCCGCTCCACCAGGGCGGTGTCGAGCGGCTTGGCGAAGCGCGCATCGGCGACGGTGGTGGAGAGGCCGCGCGCGCCCAGCTCCTCCGCCGCCTTCAGCGCCTCCCGCAGCCGGGCGCCGTAGGAGAGGATGGCGACGGTGGTGCCCTCCTTCACGATGCGGCCCTTGCCGATCTCCAGCGGCGTGCCGCGCGCCGGCAGCTCGACGCCGAAGCCCTCGCCGCGCGGATAGCGGAAGGCGCTCGGCCGGTCGTCGATCTGCGCCGCCGTGGCCACCATGTGCATCAGCTCGGCCTCGTCGCTCGCAGCCATCAGCACCATGTTGGGCAGGCAGCCGAGATAGGCGATGTCGTAGGCGCCGGCATGGGTCGCGCCATCGGCGCCGACCAGCCCGGCGCGGTCCATGGCAAAGCGCACCGGCAGGGACTGCAGCACCACGTCATGCACCACCTGGTCATAGGCGCGCTGCAGGAAGGTGGAGTAGATGGCGCAGAAAGGCTTCATCCCCTCCGTCGCCATGCCGGCGGCGAAGGTGACGGCATGCTGCTCCGCGATGCCGACATCGAAGGTGCGCTTCGGGAATTTCTTGCCGAACAGGTCAAGCCCGGTGCCGGAGGGCATGGCGGCATTGATGGCGACGATGCGCTCATCCGCCTCCGCCTCGGCGATCAGGGCGTTGGCGAAGACCTTGGTGTAGCTGGGCGGGCCGGGCGGGGCCTTCTGCTGCTCGCCGGTGATGACGTTGAACTTCACCACGCCGTGGTACTTGTCGGCGCTGGCTTCGGCGGGCGGGTAGCCCTTGCCCTTCTTGGTGACGACATGCAGCAGGATCGGGCCCTGGTGGTCGGTGTCGCGCAGGTTGCGCAGCACCGGCAGCAGGTGATCCAGGTCGTGCCCGTCGATGGGGCCGACATAGTAGAAGCCCAGTTCCTCGAACAGCGTGCCGCCGGTCAGCAGGCCGCGGGCATATTCGTCGGCGCGCTTCGCCGCGCGCTCCAGCGGCCCGGGGAAGCGCTTGGCCAGCCGCGCCATCAGGTCCCGCAGGTTGAGGAAGGGGCGGGAGGAGATCAGCCGCGACAGATAGGCCGACATGGCGCCCACCGGGGGCGCGATGGACATGTCGTTGTCGTTCAGGATGACGATCAGATTGGCATTGGAGGCACCAGCATTGTTCATGGCCTCATAGGCCATGCCCGCGCTCATGGCGCCGTCGCCGATCACTGCGATGACGTGCCGGTCGTCGCCCTTCAGGTCGCGCGCCACCGCCATGCCGAGGCCGGCGGAGATGGAGGTGCTGGAATGCGCTGCGCCGAAGGGGTCATACTCGCTCTCGCTGCGGCGGGTGAAGCCGGAGAGGCCGCCGCCCTGGCGCAGCGTGCGGATGCGGTCACGCCGGCCGGTGAGGATCTTGTGCGGATAGGCCTGATGGCCGACATCCCAGATCAGCCGGTCATGCGGCGTCTCGAAGACCGCATGGATGGCGACGGTCAGCTCCACCACACCCAGCGAGGCGCCGAGATGCCCGCCGGTCTGGCTGACGGCATGGATGGTTTCCGCCCGCACTTCCTCGGCGAGCTGCTTCAGCTGCTCGGCCGAGAAATTGCGCAGGTCGGCCGGGATACGGACCCGGTCGAGGAGCGGAGTCGAGGGTGGTGCGGACATCAGTTCCTCCGCTCGATCACGAAATCTGCAAGCATGCGCAACAGGTCAGCCCGTTCGCCGAAGCCGTCAAGATGGCCCTTGGCCTGGTTGACCAGCCGCTCGGCCTGCAGCCGGGCGCGCCCGATCCCGAGCAGGGACACCAGCGTCGCCTTGCCGGCGGCAGCATCCTTGCCGGTACGCTTGCCAGTTTCCTCGGCGCTGGCGGTCGCGTCCAGCAGATCGTCGGCGATCTGGAAAGCAGCCCCGAGATCGCGGCCATAAAGACACAGTGCATGCCGCTGTGCCGGCGGCGCCTTGCCGAGCAGCGCCCCCGCCTCGGCGGAAAATTCGATCAGCTTGCCGGTCTTGAGGGTTTGCAGCCGGCCGATCGCCACCTCGTCCAGCGGCGTCCTGCTCTCCTCGGCCAGCATGTCCAGCATCTGCCCGCCGCACATGCCACGCGGCCCGGCGGCGCGGGAGAGGCAGCGGACCAGCTCCGCGCGAACGGCCGGGTCGCTGTGGGTGTCCTCCTCGGCCAGCACGGTGAAGGCGTGGCATTGCAGCGCATCGCCGGCGAGGATGGCGGTGGCCTCGTCGAAGGCCTTGTGGACCGTCGGCTTGCCGCGGCGCAGGTCGTCGTCGTCCATTGCCGGCAGGTCGTCATGGACCAGGCTGTAGGCGTGCACCATCTCGACCGCGGCGGCGACGCGCAGGGCGGAGGTGCGGGAGACGCCGAATTGCCGCGCCCCCTCCAGCACCAGGAAGCCGCGCAGCCGCTTGCCGCCGCCGATGGCGGCGTAGCGCATGGCCTCATAGAGCCGCGCCTCGGGACCCTCGGCCGGCGGCAGCAGGATGCCGAGCGCCTGATCGATCTCCTCCGCCGCCGCGGCCATGGCGCGCGGCAGGGATGGGGCGGAGGCCTCGATTGTCATGGTCATTCCTTGGGCAGTCTCACTCGACATCGCGCAGGCTGGGGCCGGAAGGGCCTTCCATGATGGCCTGCACCTTGGCTTCCGCCTCGGCCAGCTTCGCCTCGCAATGGCGGCGGAGGGCGGCGCCGCGCTCGTAATCGGCGATCGCCTGGGCCAGTGTTCCCTTGCCGCCTTCGAGCGACTTCACGATCTCCTCGAGCTCCTGGAGCGCGTCCTCGAAGGACATGCGCGCCAAGTCGCGCTCCCCGCCTGTGCTCGCGCCGGGGCCGCCGGGCTGGTTACGGGCCTCTCCCATCCGGGTCTCCATGGTCGAACCCCTAACATACAAGGGAAGCAGGCCAGGCAAAACCATGCCCCGGCACCGAGCGGAAGCGGCTGGCGCCGGGATCCTTGCACAAGCTGCAACGTCCTGCCTTCCTTCCGGGCTGCCGCGGCACCGCTTCACGGAAACCGGAGCAAAACGGCCAGAAACTGCGCCCCGACGCGACATGGCGTGACCGCCGGAACCGGGCGGGGCTGCACGACCGGCGCCGGGCCCATTCGTCTTCGCCCTGCCGGGCCGGCCGATTCGCCTGGCTCTGCGGACCGGCATGCGCCTGGCGAATCGAGCCACGGAAACCGCAGGCGGGTCCGGCTGCGGCCGGGCCGCCCCCTCTCCCCACCGTCACGTCCTCCGGCGCGGGAGGGACGGCAAGGCGCGGCGAAGAAAATTCCCGGCCGGTGCGGCCCTGCTGCAACACCATCCTGTCACGATGCTGCCCGCAGGGCACTCCTTCGGCGGCAGGCAAAGCACGGCAAGGTGGCTGCTATGAATGCAAATTCATGTGGTTTCGGCACGGCCGGAGGTAGGCTCCTGACTGCCCGGCCATATCGGGCCATGGGGAGGCAAGCCATGACCGACTTCGTAATTGTCGTCGCCTCCATCGCCGCGCTCTCTGCACCGAGTCCGGTTCCAGGCACCCCCGGCATCCCACCGGAACGGCAGCTCGCTCCCGGCTCCTATATCTACCGCAGCCTTCAGGCCTGCGAGGAGGAGATTGCCCGTCGGCGCACCCTATCGGGGCAGCGCCTCTTCTGCCTGCCGGTCGAGCCGCTGATCGAGGCGCTGCCGAGCGCCTACTGAGCGGAGCGCCAGCCGCTCATGCCCCGGGGTCCGAGGCAGCGCCTCGAACCCGCCCGGGGCGGCCACAGGCTAATGCCCTGCATTCGCCCCGGAGAAATCCGGGGCCTCCAGGCCGCTCTTCTGCAGTTGCGCCGAGAGCTGCGCCTTCAGCCGCTCCAGCCCGGCCTCGCTGGTCGCCTCGGCGCGTGCCACCAGCACGGCCTGGGTGTTGGAGGCGCGCAGCAGCCACCAGCCGTCATCGGTCAGCACCCGCACGCCATCTACGTCCTGCACATTTGCACCCTCGGTGGCGAGGCGCTCCTTCACCTCCTGCACCACCTTGAACTTCCGGTCCTCGGGGCAGTCGAAACGCAGCTCCGGCGTGTTGAGCACCTGCGGCAACGCCGCCCGCACGGCGGAGAGCGGCCGGTCCATGCGCGCCACGATGCCGAGCAGCCGCACCGCGGAATAGAGCGCGTCGTCGAAGCCGTACCACTTGTCTGCGAAGAAGATATGGCCCGACATCTCGCCGGCCAGTGGCGCGCCCGTCTCCGCCATCTTCGCCTTGATGAGCGAATGGCCGGTCTTCCACATCAGCGGCTTGCCGCCAGCCTTGGCGATCTCGTCGAACAGCACCTGCGACGCCTTCACATCGGCGATGATGATGCCGCCCGGCTTCGCCTTCAGCACGTCGCGCGCCAGCACGACCATGAGCTGGTCGCCGAACAGGATATGGCCTTCATTGTCCACCACGCCGATCCGGTCGCCGTCGCCGTCGAAGGCGATGCCGAGATCGGCCTCCTGGCGCGCCACCTCCTCGATGAGCTGCTCCAGGTTCTTCGGCACGGTCGGGTCCGGATGGTGGTTCGGGAAGGTGCCGTCCACCATGCCGTTGATGACGAAATGCTCGCCCGGCAGCCGCGCCGCCAGGATCTTGGTCATATCGGAAGCCGCGCCATTGCCCGGATCCCAGACCACCTTCAGCTTGCGCTCGCCGCCGTCATAGTCGCGCAGCACGCGCGCGGCGTAGTCCTCGGCGATGTCCAGGCTTCGGTCGAAGCCCTCGGTGGAGGCGGGCACCACGTCGCCCTCCGCCGCCATCCGGCCGATCTCCTGGATCTGCGCGCCGAAGAATGGCTTCTTCCCCAGCATCATCTTGAAGCCGTTGTAGTCCGGCGGGTTGTGGCTGCCCGTGACCATGACGGCGCCATCGGTGCCAAGCGCATAGGCCGCGTAGTAGAGCATCGGCGTCGCGACCAGGCCGATGCGCAGCACCTCCAGCCCGCAGGCGCGCAGGCCGGCGACGAGCTGCGGCTCCAGATCCGGGGAGGAGAGACGCCCGTCATAGCCGACGACGACCTTCTTCCCCTCCGCCCGTACCACGATGGAGCCGAAGCATCGGCCGATCGCGAAGGCATCCTCCGGATTCAGGGTTTCGCCGACGATGCCGCGAATGTCGTATTCGCGCAGCATGGTCGGGTGGAAGCTGTGATTGAAGGCGGTCATGTCCCGTTCCTCATGGCCGGCCGATGGAGGCGTAGCGGAAACCCGCCGCGCGCATCGTCTCCGGGTCATAGACATTGCGCAGGTCGAGCAGCACATTGCCGCGCATTGCCGCCTTCAGTCGCTGGGGCGACAGGGCACGGAACTCGTTCCACTCGGTCAGCAGCACCAGCGCATCGGCATCCGCCGCCGCGTCCAGCGCATTGGCGGCGTATTCCAGCCCGGCCGGCAGCAACGCCCGCGCCTGCCCTATACCGGCCGGATCGAAGGCGCGCACCCGTGCGCCGGCCGCCATCAGCCGCGGCACAAGGACCAGGGAAGGCGCCTCCCGCATGTCGTCGGTCTCCGGCTTGAAGGTCAGGCCCAGCACCGCGATGGTCTTGCCCTCCACGCTGCCGCCGCAGGCCGCGATCACCCGGTCCGCCATCGCCGCCTTGCGGGCGTCGTTCACCGCGATGGTGGTCTCCACCAGCCGCAGCGGCGCGCCGGCATCCTGCGCCGTGCGGGCGAGGGCCAGCGTGTCCTTCGGGAAGCAGCTCCCGCCATAGCCCGGCCCGGCATGCAGGAATTTGCGCCCGATGCGGCCATCGAGGCCCATGCCGCGCGCCACGTCATGCACATCGGCGCCGACCTTCTCGCAGAGATCGGCGATCTCGTTGATGAAGGTGATCTTGGTGGCGAGGAAGGCATTGGCGGCATACTTGATCAACTCCGCCGTCTCGATGCTGGTCGCCAGGATCGGCGTCTCGATCAGGTAGAGCGGCCGGTAGAGCCGCTTCAGCACCGAGAGCGCCCGCTCGCCCCCCTCGCCCGGCTCGGTGCCGATCACCACCCGGTCGGGGCGCATAAAGTCGCCGATGGCGCTGCCCTCGCGCAGGAATTCCGGATTCGAGGCGACCTCGATCGCCAGGTCCGGCCGCGCCCGGCGCACGATCTCGCGCACCTGCCGCCCGGTGCCGACCGGCACGGTGGACTTGGTCACCAGCACCAGCGGCTTGGTGGCGGCACGCGCCCCCTGCTCAGCCGCGGCGAAGACATAGGAGAGGTCGGCATGTCCGTCGCCGCGCCGCGAGGGCGTGCCGACGGCGAGGAATACCGCCTCGGCCCCCTGCACCGCCTCGCTTAGCTCGGTGGTGAAGTGCAGCCGGCCCTCGCGCGCATTGTCTTCCACCAGCCGGTCGAGCCCGGGCTCGTAGATCGGGATGCGCCCCTCCCGCAGCGCCGCCACCTTGGCCGCGTCGGTGTCCACCAGGCACACATCCACGCCGAATTCGGCGAAGCAGGCCCCGGATACCAGCCCCACATAGCCGGCCCCGACCATGGCGATGCGCATCGGAAAGCTCCCTCCGGCCCGGCGATCAACAGTATCGTTTCAGGAATTCTTGGACCGTCGGCGCCATGTCCGGCCGCTTCAGCGCGAAGGCGATCTGCGCCTCCAGGAAGCCGGCCTTGTCACCGCAGTCGAAGCGCCGGCCCTCATAGCGCAGGCCGTGGAAGGGTTGCCTGCCGATCAGCTTCGCCATGCCGTCGGTGAGCTGCACCTCGCCGCCCGCGCCGCGCTCCATCGCCGAAAGGGCGCTGATCACCTCCGGCATCAGCACGTAGCGGCCGATGATGGTGAGGTTGGAGGGTGCCTTCTCCGGCGAGGGCTTCTCCACCAGCCCCTTCACTGAGACCAGCCGCCCCTTGTCCTCCGCCACGTCCAGCACGCCGTAGCGGTTCACCCGATCCCGCGGCACCTCCTCGATGGCGACGACATTGCCGCCGGTCTCGCGATAGGCCTGGGCAAGCTGCGCGGTGCAGGGTACGTCGCACAGCATCAGGTCATCGGGCAGCAGGATGGCGAAGGGATCGTCGCCGATGAAGGCGCGGGCGCACCAGATCGCGTGTCCCAGTCCCATCGGCACCTGCTGGCGTACGGTCACGATCGAGCCCGGCTCCATCGTGATCGTGCGCAGCTCGGCCAGGATGTCCTCCTTGCCGCGCTCCTCCAGCGTCTTCTCAAGTTCGTAGGCAACGTCGAAATGCTCGACGATGGCGGTCTTGCCGCGGCCGGTGACCAGGCAGAATTGCTCGATCCCGGCGGCCCTCGCCTCGTCCACTGCATACTGGATCAGCGGCCGGTCCACGACGGGCAGCATCTCCTTCGCCATCGCCTTGGTGGCAGGCAGGAAGCGGGTGCCGAGGCCGGCAACCGGCAGAACGGCCTTCTTGAGCGGCTTGAGGGCGGACACGGGGCCTCCTGGCAATGGGTTGTCAGTCGAGGCCGGCAAGCGGGCCGACCGGGTATTCGCCAATCGAGGAGTGCCATGCGCCCCGGCATCCGGCAAGGCGGCCGGCGAGTCCTGGCCCGGCTGTGACCGGCGGATGGCCGGGGAGGAAGCGGAACGGGCACAATCGCGACCCCGTCAGGGCAGCAGCACGTCGCGCGCCTGGTTGATCCGCGCCGCAAGCCAGTCGCTGCCACCCTGGTCGGGATGCGCAGCCCGCATCAGGCGGCGATGCGCCTGGCGGATCTCCTCGGCGCTCGCGCCTTCCTGCAGGCCGAGGATCTCCAACGCCTCCTCCCGCGTCATGGGGCCGGCGGAGGCATGGCCGGCAGGCCGGGACTGCCGCCAATCGGGCTCGGCCCGGTCCAGCCAGGCTTCCAGCAGCGGCACGCTCTCGGCATCCGTCCGGCGGCAATCCTCCAGCAGTGCCAGCAACTCCGGCAGGCCCAGCTCCGCCAGTTCCCGTCCGGCGAAGCGGCCGCGGCGCCCCCGGCCGCTCATCCGGCCGCTGGCATGGTCGAGCCACATGGCGAGCGTCGCGGTCTCCACCGCGCTCTCCCCGCTGCCGGCCGCCCTGCCCGGATCGCCCTGCCCGAATTGCCGCGCCGCGCGCCAGCCCTGCCAGAGCCGCCAGATCAGCGGCCCGAACAGCGCCAGGGTCCAGACCGCCTGCGCCCCCCGGCCGGAAACCAGCAGCAGCAACAACAGCAGCCCGCCCAGCGTGCCGAGCAGCCAGGTCCCGGCCTTGCGGATCGTCTCCGGCCTTGCATCGGCGAAGAGATGCAGCAGCCAGAGGCTCAGCAGCAGCCCCCCCGCGCCGATGGCAAGCCAGACCATGGCCGCGGCGCCTTCAGCTCTTGGGCGCCGGCAGCTGGCCGGCGATCTGCTGCGCCGCCCCGCCCGGCAGCCGGGCCAGCGCCTGTCGCCCGCCGGCGGCATAGACGGCGACCGCCCGCAGCAGGTCCCGCAGCGCCCCGGCGCTGGCCGAGTCGAAGGGCGCATAGGCGCCGCCGGAAACCTTGGCGATCTGCCGGAAGACATTGGCCACCACGGGGTTGCCGCCCTCGTGGAAGACGAAGACCGGCGTGCCGTGCAGGCCCAACTGCCCGGCCAGGTGGCAGAGCGGGTCCACCGCCTCCTCCACCGCATCGCCGACGAAGACCAGGGCGTTCACCCTCTCCCGCTTCGTCTCCGCCAGGCTGTGCTCCAGCACCCGCTGGATCTGCGTCTGCCCGCCGAGGCACTGCACGCCGGTCATGCGGCGGGTCAGCTCCGCCGCATCGGTCAGGAAGGGGGTGGCGGCGAATTCCATGAAGCCGCGGTAATAGGCCATTTGCACGGCGAGGCCGCCGAGGTCGCCGGTGGCCAGGAACATCTCGCCCTGCAGCCTGCAGGCGCGGTCCCAGGTCGGCTGGCGGGAGGCGGTGGCATCCACGGCGAAGATCAGGCGGCCACGCCTTCCGCTGGCCGGCCGCACCTGCGGCAAGGTCTCGACCTGCTTGAGGAAGGCGGCGACGGCGGCGGAGGCCGGCTTGTCGGGCAGGTTGCTCATACCTGGCAAGATGGGCCGCGACGCGCCGCTGTGCCAGGGCCGCGGCCCGCGCGCACAAGGCCGTGCTTGGCCGCACCCGCCCCCTCTGGCGCGGCAGTGGGGAAGCCGGTGTATCATCGCCGGGCACCGGGGTGAGGAGGCATGGATGAGGCGGCTGGGATACATGGCGCTGGCAGGGCTGCTTGCCGGGGCGATCCCTCTGGGAATGGCCGCCGGCCAGCAGAAGCCGCCAGCCCTGGGCGGCCCGGGGCCAATCCAAGGCGATAAATTCGCGCAGCCACCCGCCGCGCCGGCGCCGGTTCCGCAGGGGGGCAAATTCGCCGAGCCGCCGGCGCCGCCGGCCGGCCGAGCCTCGCCCCCCGCTGCGCGGCAGGGAGGGAAACCTGGCGCGGAGGCCGCCGCGCCCCGTGCCGTCGCGCCGCCCCTGCCCGGCGAGC
>CALGVL010000429.1 GCA_937930165.1 uncultured Acetobacteraceae bacterium | reverse complement strand
GGGCGGGGCGAGCCGCTGGTGCGGCAGGCCGCCGCCGACGCGCCGAACATCGAATTGCGCGGCCGTGTCGGCCAGGCCGAATTGGTGCGCCTCACGCAATCCGCCCGCGCCTTCGTCTTCGCCGCGGAGGAGGATTTCGGCATCACCATGGTGGAGGCGCAGGCCTGCGGCACGCCGGTCATCGCCTTCGGCCGCGGCGGGGCACGCGACATCATCCGCCCGCCGCCCGCGCCCGACCCGACCGGCCTGCTCTTCCCGGAGCAGACGCCGGAAGCGATCATGGCTGCGGTGGAACGGTTCGAGGCGCTCTCACCCGCCATCACGCCGGAAGCCTGCCGGCAGAATGCGCTGCGCTTCAGCCGCGCGCATTTCCGCGCGGCGATGCAGAAACTGGTGACGGAACATCTGGCTGGTCAGGAACGGGACGGGCATGAGGTTCTCTCTCATCGTCGCCACGCGCGGCAGGACGCGGGAGCTCTCTGAGCTCTTCGACTCCCTGCTGGCGCAGCGCCGCACGGATTTCGAGGTGATCGTCGTCGATCAGAACCAGGACGACCGGCTGGCGCCCATCCTCGGCGCCTTCCGCGACCGGCTGCCCTTGATCTGGCAGCGTTCCGCGCGGCCGAATGCCTGCCATGCACGCAATCTCGGGCTTTCCCTCAGCCAGGGAGAGATCGTGGCCTTCCCGGATGACGACTGCCTCTATCCGCCGGACCTGCTGGCGCGGGTGGATGCGCGTTTCGCGGCCGACCCCGCGCTGCAGGTGCTGACCGGCCCGGCGGCCTCGCCGGAGGGCGGCCTCGGCTCCGGCCGCTGGCGGCAGGAGGCGGGGGCGATCACACCCGCCAATGTCTGGACCAGCGTGATCGAGTTCAACCTGTTCCTGCGGCGGGAGACGGCGCTTTCGCTCGGCGGCTTCGACGAGAGGCTCGGCCCCGGCACGCCCTATGGCTCGGCGGAGGGCAACGACCTGGTGCTGCGCGCTGTCCGCGCCGGGCACAAGGCGGTCTATGATCCGGGCCAGCGCATCCTGCATCCCGACAAGCGGCTGACGCCGGTGGCGGTGGAGCGGGCGCAGGTCTACGGCACCGGCCTTGGCTTCGTGCTGCGGCGGCATGGCGTGCCGCCCCGGGTGTGGCTGCCCTTCTTCATCCGGCCGCTTGGCGGCGTGCTGGTGAGTGCAGCGAAGGGCAACATGCTGGCGGCGCGCTACTACTGGGCCAGCTTCCGCGGGCGACTGGCCGGCTTCACCGCCTCCGGCGCCGCGGCGGGCCTGCCCCTGCCGCCGCTGCAACCCGAGACGGCAGGCGCCTGATGCCGCTCCGCATCGCCATCGGTATCGCTACCCGCGGCCGCGCCCCGGTCCTGGCCGAGGTGCTGGCCGAGTTGCGTAACCAGCGCCGCGCGCCGGACCGCGTGATCGTCTGCCATGTCACGCCAGAGGACATCGCCGGCATCACCGCGCCCGGCGTCGAGTTCCTGACCGCCCCCGCCGGCCTGCCGCGCCAGCGCAACGCCATCCTCGATGCCGCGGCGGATTGCGACATCGTCCTGTTCCTTGATGACGACTTCCTGCCCGCCCCCGACTACCTGGCGGTAACGGAAGCCGTGTTCGAGGCGCGCCCGGATGCGGTCGTCACCGATGGCACCGTGATCGCCGATGGCGCCAAGGGTCCGGGCCTGACGGTGGCGGAAGGCCGCGCCATCCTGGCCGCGGACCGCTACGCCGGCGATCCGCTGGCCTGCCGGCCGCATTTCAACGGCTATGGCTGCAACATGGCGGTGCGGATGGCGGCGGTGCGCGCCCATGGCATCAGGGTGGATGAGGCCCTGCCCCTTTATGCCTGGTACGAGGACATAGACTTCACCCGCCGCCTCGGCGCGTATGGCGCCATCCTGCGGCTGGAGGGCGCGCGCGGCGTGCATCTCGGGGTGAAGTCGGGGCGGGTGCCGGGGCGGCGGCTCGGCTATTCGCAGGTGGTCAATCCGGTCTATCTGGCCCGCAAGGGCAGCTTCCCCTGGAGCCACGCCCTGCCCAGCGCGCTGCGCCACTGCGCCATGAACGCGGCCCGCGCCATCTGGCCGGAGCCGCATGTGGACCGCCTCGGCCGCTTCCGCGGCAATATGCTGGCGCTGTGGGACCTGCTGCGCGGCCGGGCCTCGCCGGGGCGCATCCTCGAATTATGACCGATATCGCCTTCGTTCTCTCCAAGCTGCTCTGGCTGGTGCTGCGGCCCGGCACCTTCGCCCTGCTGCTGATTGCCCTCGGCCTGGCGCTGCTCTGGCGCCGCCCCCGGCCGGCGGGGCGCTGGCTGATCCTGGCGGGGCTCGGCTTCTACCTGGCGCTCCTGCTCCTGCCGCTGAACCAGTGGGTGCAGATGCCGCTGGAGGACCGCTTCCCCCGCCCCGCCGCCGAGCCCGCCCACATAGACGGCATCATCGTGCTGGGCGGTGCGGTGGACCAGGATCTGACCGAGGCCCGCGGCATCCCCGCCCTGAACGGTGCCGCCGAGCGCATGACGGAACCCGTCGCCCTGCTACGCCGCCACCCGGAGGCGAAGTTGATCTTCACCGGCGGCCAGGGCGCCCTGATCCATGGTGGGCTGACCGAGGCGGATGTGGCACGTCAGCTCTGGCTCTCCCTGGGCGTGCCAGCGGACCGCATGCTCTTCGAGACCGAGGCACGCAACACCCATGAGAACGCGGTCCTGACCTACCGCCTCCTGGACCCGAAGCCCGGCCAGACCTGGCTGCTCGTCACCTCCGCCAGCCACATGCCGCGCTCGGTCGGCGTCTTCCGCAAGGCCGGCTGGCAGGTGGTGCCCTGGCCGGTCAACTACCGCACCGGGCACAGCCTGGCCTCCTGGTTCGACGGTTCCCTGCCCGTGCGCCTCCAGGAATTCGAATGGGGCGTGCGGGAATGGCTCGGACTCGTCTCCTACTGGCTGATGGGCCGGACCAGCGCGCTGTTCCCGGCTCCCTGACCCCCAGCGCCGTCGCATTTCCTGCCAGAGGCTCCCGGCCTCTGCCGCGCTTCCCTGGTCCATCCGCCCGCTCCGTCCCTTGGCTCATGCGGGCCCGGCTTCTAGGCCCGCCATGTTCCGGGCCGATGTCGCCGCCCGGAAATTAGGTTGCGCCCCGACCGTCCTTGTTTCATCTGTTTCGCGCTTTATGTCGGGAGGGGGCAGCGCCTTCGGGAATGGCGCCGCCTGCGCAGGCAATGGACGGCACCGCGGAAATCATTGTGGTGGACGACGAGGCCGAGCTGCGCGAGGCCGTCACTGCCTATCTCGAGCGGAACGGCCTCTCTGTCCGCGGCGCCGGCAGCGGCCCGGAACTGCGCCAAGCCCTGGCCGAGCGTGCGGCGGATGCGGTGATCCTGGACATAGCCCTGCCCGGCGAGGATGGGCTTTCCATCGCCCGCACCCTGCGCGCGCAGGGCGATATCGGGATCGTGATGCTGACCGCCTCGGCCGAGGTGGTGGACCGCGTGGTGGGGCTGGAGGTCGGTGCGGACGATTATGTCGCCAAGCCCTTCGACCTGCGCGAATTGCTGGCGAGACTCCGCGCCGTGCTGCGCCGTCGCGCCGCGAGCCGCGCTGCCGCCTCTGCCTCGGCCGCCGCCCCCGCCCCGGCCGCCACCGGGCGGGAAGTGCGGATGGGCCGCAACCGGCTCTGCCTCGATACCCGCCAGCTGCTGGGGCCCGAGGGGTTCGAGATCCCCCTCGCCGCCTCGGAATTCGAGCTGCTGCGCGCCTTCGCGGAACGGCCGGGGCGGACGCTCAGCCGCGAGATGCTGCTGCAACTGGCGCATCCGCGCGGCGAGGAGCATTTCGACCGCAGCATCGACGTGCGCATTACCCGCATCCGGCGCAAGATCGAGGCGGTGCCCAGCCGCCCGAGGGTGATCCGCACCATTCGCGGCATCGGCTATGTCTTCGACCCTGACGCACCCGAATGATGCCGCCGCGGCGCCGGATGTCGCGCTGCTGCGCGGCATATTGGACGCCGCGCCGGCGCGGGTCTGCGTTGTCGGCCGGGATTTCCGCTATCGTTATGTGAACCGCGAATTCTGCGCCTTCGCGCGGAAGACGCCGGAGCAGATCATCGGCCTCACCACCCGCGAGCTGGTCGGCGAGGAGGTGGCGCGGCAACTCGACCCCCTCGCCTTCGCCGCCCTGGCCGGGGAGACAGTGGTGCGGGAAGGCTGGATCGACTACCGGCTGAACGGCCGCAAATACATCCACTGGGTCTTCACCCCGCTGCGCATCGCCAGTGGCGAGGTGACGGACTTCGTCGTCTATATGCGCGACCTCACCGAGCACAAGGAGCGCGAGGAGGAGCTGGCCCGGCAGAACGCCTATCTGCAGGCCATCCTGAACGGCGTCGCCGATGGCGTCGCGGTGGACCGGGACGGCATCATCGTCCTGCTGAACCGCGGCTTCGCCCGGATCTTCGGCCTGCCGGAGGATCTGGCCCGGCCCGGCCTGACCAGCGAGGACTTCATCCGCTGGCGCCTCTCCCGCGGCATCCTCTACCCGCATGAGCAGCCGGGCGCCGATGTCGCGGAGATGGCGGCCCGTGCACGCGACCGCATCCGGGAGGCCGGCGGCAGCATCGACGAGCGCTACCACATCAACGGGCGCTGGCTGGAGGTCCGCCGCCGGCACATCCCCGAGGCCGGCGGCTTCGTCGCCACCTACACCGACATCACGGCGCGGGTGGAAGCGGAGGAGGCCCGGCGCGCCGAGCGCGAGGCGCTGCGGGAGGCACAGCAGATGGGCGCCACCGCCACGCTGCTCGGCGGCGTGGCCCATGAACTCAACAACCCGCTCTCCGTCGTCGCGGCGCATGCCACGCTTCTGGCCGAGGAAGCCGCGGGAACGCCATTGGCGGAGCAGGCCGAAAAGGTGAGCGCGGCGGCACGGCGCTGCGGACGCATCGTGGCCAGCCTGCTGGCCAGCGCCCAGCGCCGCCCGCCACGGCGAGAGAGGTTGGACCTGCGCCGCGCCATCGCCTCGACTGTGGATCTGCTCGGACACCGGCTGCAGGCGGCGGAGGTGGCGCTGGAGCTGGCCCTGCCGAAGCGCCTGCCGCGCCTCACCGCCGATCCGGACCAGATCGTGCATCTGCTGGCCAACCTGATCGGCAATGCAGTGGCAGCGCTGGCGGAGGCGCCGCCGCCGCGCCGCATCGTCATCTCCGCGCGGCGGGAGCGCGGGATGCTGGCGCTGCGCGTCGCCGACAACGGCCCGGGCATCCCGCCCGAATTGCGGGAGAAGGTCTTCGAGGCCTTCTTCAGCACGCGCCCGCCCGGCAGCGGCACCGGGATCGGCCTCGCCCTGTGCCGCACCATCGTCCAGGACCATGGCGGCCGCATCGAGGCGGAGGAAACGCCGGGCGGCGGCGCCACCCTGGTGGTGCGCCTGCCGCTGGCATGAGCGGCTCCGATTACCGGGGCGCCGGGGCTACACCCTCTGGCCGACCAGCTCCTGCAGCGCGGCGGCCAGCCGCTCCAGGGTGAAGGGCTTCCGCAGCAGCCGGATGGGCGCCTTGCCCGGCTCCGCCTCCAGCCTGATCCCGCGCGTATGGCCGGAGGTGAACAGCACCTTCAGGCGCGGGCGGCGGCGCAGCGCCTCCTCGGCCAGGCGGCGGCCGTCCATCTCCGGCATGACGATGTCGGTGAACAGCAGCTCGATCTCGGGATGCGCATCGAGCAGGCCAAGCGCCGTGGATGGCCGCGCCGCTTCCAGCACCCGGAAGCCCAGCTCGCGAAGGGCGGCGACGCTCATCCGCCGCACCCGATCGTCATCCTCCACCACCAGCACCACCTCCTCCCGGCCGACCCGCGGCAGCGCCCCGGCGGGCGCGGGCTCGGGCGCGGGCGGCCCGGCATGGCGCGGCAGCCAGAGATGGACGGTTGTGCCCTGCCCTGGCGCGCTCTCGATCTCCACCCGCCCGCCGGACTGCCGGGCGAAGCCATAGACCTGCGGCAGGCCGAGGCCGGTGCCGCGCCCCGTCTCCTTGGTGGTGAAGAAGGGCTCGAAGGCGCGCGCCACCACCTCTGGCGGCATGCCGGCGCCGGTATCGGCAACGGAGATGACGACATAGTCCCCGGGAGGGAGGGCATCGGGGTCCTCCGCCGCGCTCCGGTCCAGATGGCGGTTCGCCGTCGTCACCGTCACCTGCCCATCGCCGGTGATGGCATCCCGTGCATTGAGCGCGAGGTTGAGGATGGCGCTCTCCAGCTGGTTGGCATCCGCATAGGTGGCCCAGAGGTCGCCAGCCAGGCGGATCCGCACCGTGATCCGCTCGCCCAGGGTCCGCTGCAGCATGTCCTCCATGCCGGAGACAAGACGGTTCGCGTCGAGCGCCTTCGGCTCCAGCGCCTGGCGGCGGGAGAAGGCAAGCAGCCGCCGGGTCAGCGCCGCGGCCCGCTCCGCCCCCTCCAGCGCGGCATCGATGTAGCGGCCGGGATCGGCCCCACCCCGTTCCAGCCGGCGGCGCAGCAATTGCAGGCTGCCGACCACGACGGCGAGGTGGTTGTTGAAGTCGTGCGCGATCCCGCCGGTGAGCTGCCCGACGCTTTCCATTTTCTGCGCCTGGTGCAGCCGTTCCTCGGCCAAGCGGCGCCGCTCCGCCTCCGCCGCCACCTGGCGCAGCGCTGCCTGCTCCGCCTGCGCCTGCCGCAGCGCCAGCCAGGAAACCAGCAACAGGGTCAGCGCCGCGGCGCCGGCCACCGCGCCATGGACGAGCAGGTTGTGGCGCCAGGGCGCGAGCAGCTTCTCCGTCTCGATGCCGAAGGCGATATAGGCCGGATAGGCGCCGACCTGCCGAAAGGCGAGGATCCGCTCGCGGCCATCCGCCGGGAAGGTGCCGCGCAGCAATCCGCCCGCCTGGGAAGCGAGGATGGCGGGCCGCAGCGGGTCCTCCGGGGAGAGATGCCGGAGCGGCATCGGGCCGGTGGCGGGCTCGCGCGCCAGGATCTCGCCATCCTCGCGGAGCAGGACCGCAAGTTGGCCCTGCCCCGGCGCCGCCTCGCGGAAGAAGGCGCTGAAATAGTCCGGCCTGAGCGCGACATGGATCACGCCATCAAAGCGGCCATCCGCCGCGGAGTGCCGGCGGCTGATGGCAAAGGAGGCGACCTGCGTCGCGCGGCCGACGAAGGCGGCGCTGATATAGGTGCCGGCATCCCGCTCGCGCTGCACCTGGAAGAAGTCGCGGCTGCCGGGGCCGGTGCCGGGCTGCCAGGGCTGGCTTCCCGCCTGGACGATGCCCGCCGGATCCGTCACCCAGGCGGAGACGAGCTGTGCGCGCGGCGCGGTCAGCGCCTGGAGGAAGGCGCTGGTTTCCGGCGCTGCGATCTCCGACCAGTCCTTGCCGCGCAGATGCTCGTCGATGCGCCCGAGCATCAGGTCAGCGGTGTCGAAGACCTTGGCCACGTGCTCGTGCATGATGGCGGCGGTACGCTCGATGCGCTCCGTGCCCTCCCGCATCACCTCGCCATGGTTCCACCAGGCTGCGGCGGCGAAGACCGCGGCCGGCACCAGCAGGGCCACCGCCATGACAGCCCGGTGCAGGCGGATGGAGACCGAGGGTCGACCCAGGAGAGGCATCAGCGCCCAGAACCTGAAGACGGCAAGAGCCCGAAGCGGCCGGCTGGGTCCGGGGGCAGGACTCCACCGGAACGAAGCGGTCTCTCCATCGCCGACCTGGGTGCCTCCGAATTGCCGATGCTCGGCCGGTCTATCCGGTGCACTTTCGCATCTTCCGGCACAGGGCGCCAGGAGACTTGCAACGGCGGGTTGCGCTCCGGGGGCGCTGCGCCGGATCCATCGCCATATGCTAGGGGTGGGGGTTGTCGCGCGGCCGCCCCCCGCGCCACGGAGGACCGAAGGAATGCAGGAAGCGCGGCTGCTGCTGGAACTGGCGGGAGAGGCCGCGCTGCTGCTCTGGGGTCTGCACATGGTCCAGAGCGGCGTGCAGCGCGCCTTCGGCAGCCGGTTGCGGCACTGGCTGGGGGTGGCGCTGGGGAGCCGCGGCCGGGCCTTCCTGGCCGGGCTCGGCGCCACGGCAGCCTTGCAGAGCAGCACGGCGACGGCCTTGATGGTCGGTTCCTTCGCCGCCGACGGGGCGGTGGCGCTGGCGCCGGCGCTCTCCGCCATGCTTGGCGCCAATGTCGGCACCGCGCTGATCGTCCAGGTACTGTCCTTCGATGTCACCCTGCTCTCGCCGCTGCTGATCCTCTGCGGCGTCACCGCCTTCCGCCGCGGCAGCCGCACCCGCACGCGGGATCTGGGGCGGGTCTCCATCGGCATCGGCCTGATGCTCCTGGCGTTGCGCCTGATGGTGCAGAGCATGGCGCCGGTCGAAGCCTCCCCCGGGCTGCGGCAGGCCCTGGCGCTGATGGCCGACCACCCCCTGCCGAACCTGCTGCTGGCGGCGCTGATCGCCTGGGCGACGCATTCCAGCGTGGCGGGGGTGCTCTTCGTTGCCTCCCTTGCCGGCAGCGGCGTAATCGCCCCCCCGGCGGCGCTGGCGATGGTGCTGGGGGCCAATCTCGGCAGCGCGCTGAACCCGCTGCTGGAGGCGGGCGGCGATGCGCAGGACCGGGCGCGGCTGCGCGTGCCCGCCGCCAACCTGCTGAACCGCATCCTCGGCTGCCTGCTGGTGCTGGCGGTGCAACCCTGGGCATTGCACTGGCTGATGCTGCTGGATGCGACGCCGGCACGGCTGGTGGCCAATGCGCATCTCGCCTTCAACCTCCTCACCGCGGCGCTGGCCTTTCCCCTGCTGTCCGGCACTGCCCGGCTGATGCGCCGCCTCCTGCCGGAACGCGCCGCGGCCGAGGATGCGGCGGCGCCGCGCTACCTGGACGATGCCGCGCTCGGCACCCCCTCCGTCGCCCTGGCCAATGCGGCGCGGGAGGTGCTGCGCATCGCCGACACGGTGGAGGCGATGCTGCAAGGCTCGGCCGAGGCCTTCCACGGCACCGACCGGGACGCCGCCAAGGCGGTCGGCCGCCTGGACGATGTGGTGGACCGGCTGCACCGCGCGGTGCACGACTATCTGGCACGCATCCCGCGCGAGAGCCTGGGCGACGAGGAGCTGCGCCGCCTGGCCGAGATCCGCACCTTCGCCATCGCCCTGGAGCATGCCGGCGACGTGGTGGAGCGCGACCTGGCTCGGCACGCCGCCAAGCGGCTGCGCCGGGGCGTGGCGCTGACCGCGCCGGAGGCGGCGGAGATCGCCGAACTGCACGCCCGGCTGCGCGAGCAGCTTCGCCTCGCCGTCGCGGTCTTCATGCTGGAGGATGTGGAGGCCGCCCGGCGCTTGGTGCGGGAGAAGGAGGGGCTGCGCAAGGCGGAGCAGAAAGCGATGCGGCGCCTGGCCGCGGCGGCCGAGCGGCCGGCGGCCCAGAGCGGCGCGGCGCCGGGCCTGCTGCTGGATACGGTGCGCGACATGCGCCGCGTCGGCGCGCATTTCGCCGCCATCGCCCATCCCCTGCTCGAACGCCGGGGCGAGCTGCTGCCGAGCCGCCTCATGCCGGAGCCAGAGCCGGAGCCGGGAGAGCCGGCGGAGCCCGATCGCTCCTGAAAACTCGGGCTCTCAGGGCTGCGGCGCCGCGAGGCGCAGCAGCAGGGTGACAAGCTCGCCCTCCTCCACCGCCATGGCCGCCTCGGGCAGGGTGAACCAGCGGCGCTCGCGCTGCGCCTTCTCCGGCCAGTCGTCCAGCAGGCGCCGCACCTGCATGGGGAAGACATCGACCTCGCAGGCGATGCTGCAACCGTCGCTGATGCGCTTCATATAGGCATAGCTGCCGATGGGCGTGTCCCGGATCTCGCCCATGATACCCGCTTCCTCGAAGGCCTCCTTCGCCGCGGCCTCGTGCGGGGCGAGGTGCTTCTCGGTCCAGCCCTTGGGCAGCACCCAGCGATGCGTCTCGCGGCTCGTCACCAGCAGGATCTTGGTCTCCCCCTCCTGCTCCGCGAAGGCCAGGGCAGCGCATTGCCGGCCTTGGAGGGCGTTCTTCCGCTTGCGGGGCATCGGGCCTACGGATCTTCCCACACGGGATGCTGTGACTGCCACTTCTGCGCTACCCCTGTTACGGCGTCCAGTGCTTCGCGGCCCCGGCAGGGAAGCCGAGCGTTCAGCGAGCTTGCCCGGCCGGAAGTTCCAGCAGGGCCGCCGCCCCGCCCAGCGCTGCGCTGCGGTCCAGTTCCAACCGCCCGCCATGCAGCCCCGCCAGATCCGCCACGATGGCCAGGCCGAGGCCGGCGCCGGGACGCGACTCGTCCAGCCGCACGCCGCGCGCCAGGGCGGCGGCGGGTGAATCCTCGGCCAGGCCCGGCCCGTCATCCTCCACCAGGATGCGCACCAGCCCGCCGGGTGTCGCCGCAACCCGGACGGAGATGCGGGACTCTGCCCATTTGCAGGCATTCTCCATCAGGTTGCCGATCATCTCGATCAAGTCCTGACGGTCGGCCCGGACCCGGGCGGCGGCATCCCCCTCCACCTCGATGGTCAGCACCCGGCCCGGCTGCAAGCGGCGGAGGGCGGATGCCACCTCCTCTGCCACCGCGCGTGGCGCCGCCTCCGCCGCCGGGCTGCCGGAGAGGGCGGAGGCGCGGGCACGCGCCAGATGGTGCTGCACCACCCGCTCCAGCTCCCCGGCCGCGGCCAGGGCCTCCGCCGGCGGTGGCTGTATCCGGTCCAGGGCGTTGCGCAGCACCGCCACCGGCGTCTTCAGCGCATGCGCCAGATTGCCAAGATGCGACCGGGCGCGCTCCACCGTGGCGCGGTTCTGCTCGATCAGCGCGTCGATCTCGGCGACCAGTGGCGCGATCTCGGCTGGGGCGTCGAGGCCGAGCCGGTCCCGCCTGCCGGCACGCACCTCGGCCAGCGCCTGCCGCGCCCGGCGCAGCGGCCGCAGCCCCCAGACGACCTGCAAGGCCAGGCCACCCACCAGCCCGATGCCGACCAGGGCAAAGGCGAGGGTCAGACCGCGCCGCAGCCGCGCAATCTCCGCCAGGGTGCCTTCCCGCGACATCGCCACCTGCACCAGCAGCGGCCCGGGGCTGTCCGGCAGTTCAATATGGCGCTCCAGCAGCCGCGTCGGGTTGCCGCGCGGGCCCGGGATATCGCGGGCCAGGACCTCGCCACCCGAGGCAACGGGCGGCGGCAGGCGCGCATCCCAGAGCGAGCGGGAGGTCGCCACCCCCCCCGGCCCCGTGATCTGCCAATACTGGCCGGAAAGCGGCCGTTGCAGCTCCGGCCCCGCGACCGGGCGCGTCAGGCGCGGACGGCCCGAGGCATCCGTGGCGGCCGCGGCCACCACCGCGTCGAGCAGGGCGGAGAGCCTGGCATCCGCCGCCGCCTCGATCTGCCGCTCTGCGATCCCGGCGATGAACCAGCCGGCCAGGGCAAGTCCCGCCGCCACCCAGAGCGCCGCCAGCAGGGCCAGCCGCAGCGTGAGGGAGCGACGCACCCCTTCCCTCACCCCATGGCGGGCGCAGCCAACCGGTAGCCCTGGCCGCGGATCGTCTCGATCAGCCCCTCCCCCAGCTTGCGGCGCAGGCGGGCGACCATGACCTCCAGCGTATTGCTGTCGCGGTCGAAATCCTGGGCGTAGAGATGCTCGGTCAACTCGGCCTTGGAGACGGGGCGGCCGGGATGGTGCGCCAGATAGGCGAGCAGCCCGTATTCCATCGCGGTCAGCCGCACCGGGGCGCCATTCAGGGTAACGCTCTTCGTCGTGGTGTCGATGCGCAGCGGGCCGAGCGCGATCTCCGGCGTCGCCCGTCCATGCGCACGGCGGATCAGCGCCTGCAGGCGCGCGATCAGCTCCGCCATGACGAAGGGCTTGGCCAGGTAGTCATCGGCGCCGGCATTCAGCCCTTCGACCTTCTCGGTCCAGGCATCGCGGGCGGTGAGGATCAGCACCGGCATTGCCAGGCCCTCGGCGCGCCAGCGGCGCAGAACGGAAAGCCCGTCCAGAAGCGGCAGGCCAAGATCCAGCACCACCGCGTCATAGCTCTCGGTCTGGCCGAGGAACAGCGCCTCCTCTCCATCGGCGGCGAGGTCCAGGGCGAAGCCGGCCTCGGTCAGCGCGGTGCGGAGCTGGCCGGCAAGTGCGGCATTGTCCTCCACCACCAGCAGCCGCATCAGCGCCTCTCCTGCACCGGCCCCTTGCTGCGCAGCACCGCACCGGTGGCGGCATCCAGTTCCAGCTTGAAGACCCGGCCGGTCGGAGGCAGCAGCTTGAATTCATAGACCCATTGGCCGTCCTCGCGGTCCAGCTCCGTCTCGATCACCCGGCCGAGATAGCGCCGCTCCACTTCCGCCAGGATCTCGGAGAGCGGGCGAATCTGCCCCGCCTCCAGCGCAGCGCGGGCGCGCTCATGGTCGTCATCGGCGGCAGCCGGATGGACGGGCAATGCCAGCAAGGGAAGAAGGGCCAGAATATGTCTGCGTTGCATGAGAGGGAGATGCCGGAGCCAGGCTGAACCCAGGCTGAACGCCCGGCTCAGCGCCAGTTCAGCCACGTCCTGCCAGGATGCGCCCCATCACGGATCAGCGGCAAGGCCGCAGATGACAGGAGAGCAGGACATGGCGGGTTTCGATGCGGGCCTGGTGCAATTGGCGGCGGTGATCGCCCTTTGCGGCCTGATCCCGGCAGGGGCGGCGCTGGCCGGGGAGCATGGCAGGCAGGATCGTGGCAGGGAAAGCCTGGCCGGCCGGGTGGAGGCGGTCGGCCATGAGCGGATCACCCTGCTGGCCGATGACGGCCGGCGCATCGCGGTGGATGCTGACCGCTGCGCAACCGCCGCCGCGCCCGGCGAACGGATCAGCCTGGCCGGCCATTGGGATGACGACGGCGAGTTCGAGGCAAAGCGGATGACCCGCGCCGACGGGACCACCCTGGCCTGCGACGATGATGACGACCGGCAGGCGGCGCATCGGGTGGCGGCTGTCGCGCCGGTGGACGCAGCGGCGGCGATCGGCAAGGCGCGGGAGGCCGGCTACGGCCCGGTGACCAAGGCAGAATGGGAAAAGGGTGCCTGGCGCCTGCGCGCCACGGACAGTTCCGGACGGCCAGTCCGGCTGCGGGTGGATGGCTGGACCGGGCAGGTCACGGCCCAACCGAAGCGATAGGAGCAGGCCATGCGCCCCGGCGGACAGCCGCCTGTAGCGGCACCCCGGATCCTGCATTGGGGCGCTGCGCCGGGAAGGTTCAGCCTATCGGCCCGCCGCCCTTCTTCGTGATGGCGATCACGCTCGGCCGCGGCGGCATCCCCTCCTTGAAGTCGGGCCAGCGGGTGGAGGGCTTGTCGAAGCTGCTGCCGGGATCCTCGCCCGGATGCTGGATCGCCAGGAAGAGCGTGCCGTCATCCGGGGTGAAGCGCGGGCCGCAGACCTCCGCCCCGGTCGGCGCCTGGTAGAAGAGCCGCGTCAGCGCCCTGCCCGGCCCCGAGGTGTCAGCGGCATAGAGCCCGTCCGCGACGCCCGCATTCGGCCCCGCCCCATCGGTCGAGATCCAGATACGGCCCTTGCTGTCGAAGGCGCAATTATCGGGGCAGGAGAGCCAGCCCTCATTGCTGGTGGCGCGATGGTACTGTGCGCCGGGATCCACGCCGGGCTTGCCGCCAGCAATGAAGATCTCCCAGCGGCCTTCCTCGGCGGCGTGATCCACCTCCCGCGTGCCCGCGCCGGGCGGGATGATCTCGATGACATGGCCGTGGATGTTGCGCGGGCGCGGGTTGGCAGCGTTGACCTGTTCCGCCGTGCGGCGGCTGTTGTTGGTCAGCATGACATAGACGCGCCCATTGACCGGATTGGTCTCGACATCCTCCGGCCGGTCCATCGGCGTGGCGCCCATGAGGTCGGCGGCGCGGCGGGCCTCGATCACCACATCGGCCTGGCTGTGGAAGCCGTTGGCCTCGGTCAGCGGCCCCTGGCCGTAGACGAGCGGAAGCCAGCGCATGGTGCCATCCGCCTCGAATTTCGCGGCGTAGAGCGTGCCCTCGTCCAGCAGGTCGCGGTTGGCGGCGGGATCCTGCGGGTTCCAGGGGCGGGCGGTGACGAATTTGTAGACATACTCGAAGCGCTCATCGTCGCCGCTGTAGAAGGCCACCCGCCCATCCTTCGAGACGGCATGGGTGCAGCATTCATGCTTGAAGCGGCCGAGGGCGGTGCGCTTCACCGGCACGCTCTGAGGGTCATAGGGATCGAATTCGACGATCCAGCCGAAGCGGTTCGGCTCGTTCGGCTCCTTGTCCAGGTTGAAGCGCGGCTCATAGCGGTGCCAGGAATACCGACCCTGCTTCCGGATGCCGTACCGGCGGTAGTGGTCGCGCTGCGGGCCGCTCTCGGCCGCCTCGCCGCCGAAGTAGAAATTGATGTTCTCCTCGCAGGTCAGCACCGTGCCCCAGGGCGTGTTGCCGCCGGCGCAATTGTTGAACATGCCGAGCACCCGCGTGCCGGTCGGGTCCGCATTGGTGCGCATGCGCGGATGGCCGGCGGCAGGGCCGCTGATGCGCATCGGCGTCTCCGTGGTGATGCGGCGGTTGAGGCGGCTGTCCTTCACATAGATCCAGCGGCCGTCCTGCCGCTTCACCTCCACCACGCTGCCGCCATGCGCCATCATCTCCACCCGCGCCTGCTGCTCGCTGACGCGTAACTGGGCCTGGGAGCCGGCGCCGAGGCCGGGGAACATCAGGCCGGGGCTGGTGTATTCGTGGTTCACCACCAGCAGGCCATGGTCGCTGTTGCGGCTACCCTTCGGCAGGGGGAAGAAGTCCAGGTAGTCGCAGTTGTAGCCGAATTGCCGTGCCTGCATGTCGGGCGTCTGCCGCTGCGGGTCGAATTCCGCCGCATCGGCCAGGATCGGATCGCCCCAGCGGATGAGGGTCTGGATCTCGTACCCCTCCGCCACCGCATCGCCTTCCGCAAGCTGGTGGCGCAGCTCCGGGAAATTGAGCGTGGAGGGGCCACCATTCGGCGTGTTGCCGCTGCTGTGCGCCTGCGCCAAGGCACTCGCGGAGCCGAGCAGCGCCTCGGCGAACCCCGCCGCCGTGATCCCGGCCAGGCCGCGCAGGGCGGCGCGGCGGGAGAGGCGCTCCTCGATCAGCGCGCCGATCGGCCGGCGCGGATCGGGATTGCTGCCGATATCCTCGATCTCCACCGGTTCGGCTTCGGCATTCCGGTCGGCCATGGCCCTGCCCTCCCCCACCCTGCGGCGCATGTTGGGTCAGCGGAATCATAGGCCAGGCACGCGACGGAGCGGAAGACGCCGGGATGGGCCATGCCGTGAAGTTCTCATGACAGGCGGCGGGTGGCGCCTCAGGCCGGGAGCTTGCGGAAGGCGATCTGGGAGGGATGCGGTCCGGTCAGCATCTCGATCTTCCGGCGATGGATGTTGGTGAAGGCGTCGATGGCCAGCTTCGGGCAATTGAGGATGTCCACCTCGCCCGGGCCCTCGCGGGTCCAGAGATAGTCGTCGCACAGAACCACGCCGCCGCGAGGCGCGAGCCGGAAGGCCAGGACAAGATCGGTGAGGACATCCGGCGCCTCATGCGATCCGTCGATATAGATCAGTTCCGGCGCGATCCCGCCTCGCGTGATGAGGCGCAGCAGACCGCTGGCGGAATCGCCTCGCAGGATCTCGACCTTCCGCGCCTGGCCGCTTTCCACCAGGTTGGCGTGGAACCGCTCGAACAGCCCGTCCGTCTGCGCCTCGGCGTGCTCCGCACCGCCCTCGAAGGTGTCGATGCAGAACAGCCGGCTCTCCGGGTGCCGCAGCAGGTTCTCCAGCATCCAGAGCGTCGAGCGCCCCTCGAAGGAGCCGATCTCCACCACGCTGCGCCGTGCCTCCGGCTCCCAGCGCAGGCAGGAAAGGAAGAACCGCTCCCAATGCGGGATGTGCCCGGAGAACCAGTCCTCGGTGAAGCTCGGCATCCTTGCCTCCTGCCGGCTACTTCTCCAGCACGTAGCGCCCCGGCGCGTCCTCCAGCGGCGGGTGGTCGGCATTGCCCATGGCCGGCGGCTTGCGCTTCGGGCCGGAATGCGCGGCCAGCCAGGCGGTCCAGTCCGTCCACCAGCTTCCATCGTGCTTCATCGCGCCACGGCGCCATTCCTCCGGGCTCTCGGCCCTGGCGTCGTTCGTCCAGTAGGAGCCCTTGCCGCCCGGCGGGTTGATGATCCCGGCGATATGGCCGGAGGATGCCAGCACGAAGCGCGTCTTGCCGCCGAGCAGCCGGGTAATCTGCCAGGCGGCGTCCCAGGGCACGATGTGGTCCTTCTCTGCGCCCACCGCATAAGTGTCGAGGGTAATGCGGCCAAGATCGATCCCCTCGCCCTTCAGCCGGATCCTGCCCGGCACGATCAGGTTGTTCTCGACATAAGTGTTCCGCAGGTACCAGCCATGCGCGGCGCGGGCCATGCGGGTGCCGTCGCTGTTCCAGTAGAGCAGGTCGAAGGCCGCCGGCTTCTCCCCCATCAGGTAGTTGTTGACCACATTCGCCCAGATCAGGTCGTTGGAGCGCAGCAGGTTGAACATGTTGGACATCTCGCGGCTGTCGAGATAGCCGCGCTGCATCATCTGCTGCTCGATCAGCTCCAGGCCCGGCTCGTCCAAAAAGACCGCAGTGTCGCCGACCCGCGAGAAATCCTGGAGCGAGACCATGAAGCTGGCCGAGGCGAAGCGCTCGTCCCCCTGCGCCGCCAGCCAGGCCAGCACCATGGCGAGCAGCGTCCCGCCGATGCAGTAGCCCATGACGTTCAGCGCATTGCTGCCGGTGATGGAGCGCACCGCATCGCTCGCCTCCAGCGGGCCGAGATCGACATAGTCCTCGATGGTCACGTCCTCCATCGAGGCATCGGGATTCTTCCAGGAGACGACGAAGACGGTGAAGCCCTGGGACACCAGGTAGCGCACCATGCTGTTCTTCGGCTGCATGTCGAGGATGTAATACTTGTTGATCCAGGGCGGCAGGATCAGCAGCGGCCTCGCATGCACGGTGGGCGTCTGCGGCTCGTACTGGATCAGCTCGATCAACCGGTTCCGGTACACCACCTTGCCCGGCGTCAGCGCCAGGTTGCGTCCCGGCGCGAAGGCGGCCTCGTCCACCATGCTGAGGCGTCCGGCCTGCAGATCGGCCTGCAGGTTGCGCACCCCCTGGGCGACGCTGGCGCCGCCCGTTTCCATGGCGCGGCGGAGCGCCGCGGGATTCAGCGCCAGCATCAGCGTCGGGCTCATCGCATCGACGAATTGCCGCAGGTGGAAGCGCAGCTTCTGCTGCTCCGCCGGGTCCATGCCGCCATCCAGCTCGCCCTGCTCCAGCAGCCAGTCGGAGGCGAGGAGATAGGCGTCGCGCAGGGTGCGGTAGACCGGATGGGTCTGCCATTCCGGGGCGGCGAAGCGTTTGTCGCCCTTGCCGGGCAGCGCATCCGGTGCCGCCGGGCCGGAGATCCAGCCTCGTGCCGCCTGGTTCCATGCCTCCAGCGCCGCGCCCCAGAGCGAGGCATTCAGCCGGGCGGCGGCGGCGAAGCTGCCGGCCGGGCGGGCCAGCGAGCACAGCCAGACCGTCCGCAGCGCCCGCACCACCTCCGCCCAGTCCACCGGCACGACATCCCGCAGCGGATTGGCATTCCAGGCCTGGTCCATGGCCCGCAGCACCGGGTCCTGTGCCATCAGTGCCGCGGTCTGCTTTGCCCCGGCGGCCAGCATCCCATCCGCCATGTCGCCGGCCGCGTGGCGGAAGGGGACCGAGGCCGCCTCGACCCAGGAGGCCCAAAGGCTCAGCATCGAATCGGGCCCCAACCCTGCCGCCGGCGCCTCGTTCCGGGTTTCATCGCGCCGCTCCGGAGCGTCGTCCTTCGTCCTGCCGGCCATCGTTGCAGCCTCCCTGCCCCGGCGGTTCGGCCGGGTCCCGGAATTTCAACGAGGCAGGCGGCGCCGCGCTCCCATCCTGAATGTCGGACGCGCCGATTCAGGGCTCCGGGCCATCCGGCCCTTGGGTCGGATCAGCGCCGCGATGCGGGGCGATGCAGGGCCAGGGCGGCCAGGGCAAGGGCGAGCGCGGTCGCGCCATAGAGCAGCCAGTGCGGCAGCAGGGGCAGCAGCACCCCGGCCAGCAGCGGCCCCAGCCCCGCCCCCAGGTCCCGCCAGGTCGAAAGCCGCGCCAGGGCCGCCACCCGCTCGTTCCCGGGCACGGATTCGGCGGCGACGGGCGCGGGTAGCGGCTGCAGCAGCCCGCGCAGCGCCACCACGCCGAGCGCCCCCGCCCAGAGCCCGCCCAGCCCGATCACCGCCAGCCCCGCCGCCGAGCCGAGGGAGAGCAGCACCAGCATTCGCATGGCACCGAAACGTTCCCCGAGCACCCCGCCCGCCTGGCCGAGCGCGATCTCCGAGGCGTAGCGCAGCGCCAGGGCGCCCCCAGCGGCCAGGGCGGCGCCCTGCGGCAGGGCCTGCGCGGCCAGGACCGAGAGGCCGATCACGAACAGCCCGTCCAGGGCCACCCCCTGCACGAATGACCAGGTGTCGAGTCGCGAGGGCAGGCCGAAGCGCGGGCCACTCCTCACCCGCTGCCCATGCCCACCCGGCAGGCGCCAGGCAAAGGGCAGCGCCAGCAGCGCCACCCCGGCCAGGATCAGGAAGACCAATCGCGGCCCCGCCATCTCCGCGATCACCGCGCCGGCGATCAGCCCGAGCATCGGCCCGGTGGCGATGATGGCGCGGGACAGGCCACTGCGGCGTGCCGCCCCTTGCGCCTCCGCCGTGGCCAGGGCCTGGGTGGCGATGTTCATGGCGGCAAAGGAGAGCCCCCAGACGAGCCGCGCCGCCAGCAGCCACCAGATCCCCGGCAACAGGGCATAGCCCAGCGAGGAAGCGGCCGAGCCCAGCACCGCCCCGATGCAGGCCACGCGCGGCCCGTGGCGCTCATAGCTGCGGGCCACCCAGCCATAGCCGATGATGCGGACCAGCCGGTTGGCGGCCAGCAGCAGTCCGGCCTCGGCCAGGCTCACCCCGAACTCGGCGGCGTGCAGCGGCAGCAGGAGGTACAGGACCGTATCGGTCGGCAGGGTCAGGCCGAGCGTGATCGAGGCATCGCGCGTGGCGCGGTCGGCTTCGGTCAGGTCGGGAGGGGAAGCGGGCAAGCTACACGAATCGGCGGTCATGGTCACGACCGTGCCGGCGGGCGCGAAATGTGACAAACGGACGACCCGCGGCGTTGTCGCCGAAAGCCGCGTGCCCCGGCTCCGGGGTCACGCCGAGGAGAGTTCTGCCCATGTTCCGCTGGTTCCGCCACCTGCTGCCCCGAGAGGAGCGCTTCTTCGAAATGTTCGCCCGCCATGCGGACACCATCCTGCGGGGCGCGGAGGAGCTACGCGGCATGCTGGAGGGCGGCGCCGCCGTGCAGCGCCACTACCCCAACGTCCTGGCCGCCGAGGACGATGCCGATGCGATCACGCGGGAGGTGGTGCAGGCCGTCCGCCGCACCTTCGTCACGCCCTTCGACCGCGGCGACATCCAGGGCCTGATCAGCCGGATGGACGACACGCTCGACCAGATGAAGAAGGCGGCCAAGGCCATCGTCCAGTTCGAGACGACGGAATTCGACCCGGAACTGCAACGCATGGGCGACTCCATCCTGCGCTGCGCCGGATTGCTGCGGGAGGCGGTGCCCCTGCTTTCCGCCATCAGCCCCAACGCCGCCCGGATCAACGAATTGTGCGAGCAGATCCGGCTTGTGGAGGGCGAGGCGGACGACATCCATGATGCCGGCGTCGCGGAGCTGTTCCGTCGCTACCGGCCGAATGGCGCGCTGGAATTCATCGCGGCGCGGGAGGTGTTCGACCAGCTCGAGAAGATCGTGGACCGCTTCGACGACGCGGCGAACGAGATCGAGGGCATTGTGGTCGAGCACGTCTGAGCCGAAGCCATGGAAGCCGCCCTCGCCGCGCCGCTGCTCTTCGCCCTGATCGGCGTCGCCCTCCTGTTCGATTTTCTGAACGGGTTGCACGACGCCGCCAACTCCATCGCCACCATCGTCTCCACCCGCGTCCTGCGGCCGCAATATGCGGTGCTCTGGGCCTCCTTCTTCAATTTCATCGCCTTCCTGTTCTTCGGCCTGCATGTGGCGCAGACCATCGGCACCGGGATCGTGGACCCCGAGATCGTCGATCCGCGGGTGATCTTTGGCGCCCTCACCGGCGCCATCGCCTGGAACGTCATCACCTGGGCGCTCGGCATTCCGTCCTCCAGCTCCCATGCGCTGGTGGGCGGCATCCTGGGCGCCGGCATCGCCAAGGCCGGGTTCGGGGTGATCGTCTGGTCGGGGCTGGGCAAGACCCTCGCGGCCATCGTGCTGTCGCCCGCCATCGGGCTGCTGCTGGCGCTGGTCCTGGTGCTGGTCGTCTCCTGGATCTTCGCGCGAACGACGCCCTTCATGGTGGACAGCACCTTCCGCCACATGCAGTTCCTGTCGGCCTCGCTCTACTCGCTCGGCCATGGCGGCAATGATGCGCAGAAGACCATGGGGATCATCGCCGTCCTGCTCTTCTCACAGGGGATGATGCCGGAGGGGTTCCATGTGCCGCTCTGGGTGGTGCTGTCCTGCCAGGCGGCGATGGCGCTGGGCACGCTGTTCGGCGGCTGGCGCATCGTCCACACCATGGGCTCCAAGATCACGCGGCTGACGCCCATGCAGGGCTTCTGTGCCGAGACGGGTGGCGCCATCACGCTCTTCGCGGCGACAGGACTCGGCATTCCGGTCTCGACCACACACACCATCACCGGGGCGATCGTCGGCGTCGGCGCGGCGCGGCGGACTTCGGCGGTGCGCTGGGGTATCGCCGGCAATATCGTCGTCGCCTGGGTGGTGACCCTGCCGGCCGCCGCGCTGATCGCGGCGATGGCCTATGCGGTAGTGGGGTTGTTCGCCTAGCTGCCCCCTAGTCCAGCACCGCCCGGTAGTGCCAATGGGCGGTGTCGAGCCAGGTGATGCGCCGCTCCACCCGCTGTCCGGACAGGTCGAAGGCGATGCGGTCGATCTCCAGCACCGGCTGGCCGGGCTTGCAGCCCATCACCTCCGCCATCCTGGCGCTGGCCGGGATGGCGCGCAGCTCCTCCTCCGCCCGCGCCACGGTGATGCCGTGGCGGCGCTGGTAGAGGACATACATCTCGTCAGTCAGCTCCCGGTCCAGCGGCAGGGTGAAGTCCTGGAACAGATGCGCCGGAAGGCTGATGTGCTCCAGGATGCAGGGCCGCCCCGCCAGCAGCCGCAGCCGGGTCAGGCCGATCAGCGGCGTTCCCGGCGGCAGGTGCAGGCGGCGCGCCTCCTCGGCATCGGCCGGACGAGTGCCCATCTCCAGCAGCCGGCTGGTCGGCACCGGCTTGCGGCCCTCGGCATCGGCGATGCGGAAGAAGTGGAACAGCGCCCGCTCGCTGGTGTGCTGGGCGACGAAGGTGCCGCGGCCCTGCTGGCGCTCGATCAGCCGGCGGCGCTCCAGCGCGCCCATCGCCTTGCGCACCGTGCCGGGGGAGACGCCGAATTCGCGGGCGATCTCCGGCTCGCTCGGCAGTAGCGTGCCGGGAGGCCAGAGGCCATCGGCGATGCGGCGCATCAGCAACGCCTCCACCTGGGCGTAGAGAGGCTGGTTGGCCGGGCGCCCCCCCTCGGGCAGCGACATGCTCACCCCTGGCGCACCACGGGCGCGGCCTGGCCTTCGATCAGCACATTGACGCAGGCGGGCCTGCCGCTGGCGAAGGCGCGTTCCAGGGCCGCGGGCAATTCCGCCGCATCCTGCACGAATTCGCCATGGCCGCCGAGCGCCGTGGCAACCAGGTCGTAGCGCGTCGCCGGCGCCAGGCTGCAGCCATGCGCCCGCTGCGCGCCGTATTCGCGAAGCTGGATCTGGTGCTCCGCATTCCAGCGGGAGTCGTTCCCGACCACGGCGACAAAGGGCAGGTTGTGGCGAACAGCGGTGTCGAATTCCGCCATGTGGAAGCCGAAGGTGCCGTCGCCGAGCACGGCGAGCACGGTGCTGTCCAGCCTCGTCCGCCGCGCCGCCATGGCGAAGGGGATGGAAGGCCCGATGGCGCCGGCAACCCCGTTGATGACGCGATTGGGCGCCGAAAGCAGCGCCTGTGCCCATTGCCCGATCTCGCCGCCATCGCTGACCAGCACGGCATCCGGGTCGCGCTCCAAATAGGGCGCCAGGGCGTCGCAGAGCGTGACCGGATGGATCGCGCCCGACGCCTTGCCACGATGCGCGTCCCAAGCGGCGGGCCGATAGGCGATGGCGGCCTCCACCCGCGCGGTCCAGGCGGTGTGGTCGGCATCGAGATGGCCCTGCGCCAGGGTGGCGGCGGCCTCATGCGGCCCGGCCAGGGCGGCGAGGATCAGCCGCTCGCGCTGCGTGCGCGCCACGCGCTCGATCAGCACCGGATCGGGATCCAGCACCATCCAGCGGCAAGCGGCGGCGATGGCCGGAGCGCGGCCGAAGCGCAGGGTGAAATCCAGTTGCTTGCCGAGCAGCAGGATCAGATCCGCCTCGGCCAGCACCTCCGCGAAGGCGCCGAGGCTCGGGTCGTTGATGCCGCGCGGGCTTTCCATCGGCACCACCGGGATGCCGAGCGCATTGCGCAGCCCCTTCAGCAACACCCGGCCGCGCGGTGTGCAGAGGGCGGGCGGGGCGATGATCAGCGGGCGTGTCGCGCGGGACAATTGTGCCCGGACCATCGCCGCGGCTTCCGGCGCCAGCGGCATGGCCTCCGGCGCGAAAGCAGCAGGGTCGGGCCAGGCTATTCCGGCCGGATCCAGCCGCGCCTCCAGCACATCCGTCGGCAGGCTGAGATGCACCGGGCCGGGGCGGCCGGTACGGGCAATGCGAATGGCGCGCGCCAGATCCTCCGCCAGGGTGGCGGCGGAACGCGCAGCCCAGGCCGCCTTGGTTACCGGTGCAGCGAGATCGGCATTGCGCAGTTCCTGGAAGGCGCCGAGCCCGATCTCCCCCCAGGGCGCATGGCCGGAGAGCAGCACCAGCGGCACCTCCCCCGCCAAGGCGGTGCTGAGCCCGGCGACCGCATTGGTGTGGCCCTGTCCGCCCGTCACCAGGGCGATCCCGGCCTCCCCGGTCAGGCGGGCGAAGGCGTCGGCCATATGGACCGCGGCGGCTTCGTGCCGGGTGTGGATCAGCTCGATCCCCCGCCCGAGCACGGCATCGAAAACCGGCATGATGTGATTGCCGGAGAGGGTGAAGACCGTGCGGATGCCGGCCTGCGCCAGCGCCTCGACCAGGGCATCGGCCCCGCGGATCGTTTCGGCCATGTCTGTGTGCCCGGAAATTTCCTGCCCTCAGGCTAAGGCTGTCTTGTATCTTATACAAGACTCGCTAGGCTGATCCCCGCGGAGGAACGCGGATGCCAACACCGGAAAGGGGCGCGACGCTGGAGGTCAGCATCTGGCGCGGCGGTGCGGAAGGCGCGATGCGCACCTATCAGGTGCCGGCGCGCGAGAACCAGACCGTGCTGGACATCGTCACCTATATCCAGCGGGAGCTTGATCCCTCCCTCGCCTATCGCTTCGCCTGCCGGGTTGGCATGTGCGGCAGTTGCGCCATGACGGTGAATGGCCGCGCCCGCTGGACCTGCCGCACCCATGCCAGCCGGGTCGTCGGACCGGATGGCAAACTGGAATTGCGGCCGCTGGCGAACCTGCCGGTCATCCGCGATCTCGCTACCGACATGGCGCCCTTCTTCGACAAATGGGCCAAGGCGGGCGGCCGCTTCCAGCCGAAGGACGCCAAGGACGGCGCGGTGCCGGAGGAATTCGCCGTCGTTCCGCCGACCTCAAAGCAGCGGCGGGAGGCGGATGCGGGGATCGAGTGCATCGGCTGCGGCGTCTGCTATGCGAGCTGCGATGTGGTGGCCTGGAATCCCGATTATCTTGGCCCCGCCGCGCTGAACCGGGCCTGGACCCTGGTGAACGACGTGCGGGACGGCGCACGGGCGGAGCGCATGGAGGCGGTCGCCGGCGATGCCGGCTGCCATTCCTGCCATTCCACCCAAAGCTGCACGGAGCGCTGCCCGAAGCAGCTCGATCCCTCCGCCTCGATTGCCGGGCTGAAGCGTAAGCTGTTCTGGGACACGCTGCTGGGGAGGCGCGGATGAGTGCCGCCAGGGGACAGGTCCATCTCTGGATCGTGCAGCGCGTCACCGCCATGCTGCTGGCGGTGGCGGTGACGGTGCATCTCGTCACCATCCTGCTCGCCGTGCGCGGCGGGTTGAGCGCGGCGGAACTTCTCGGCCGGTTGCAGGGCAATGCGGCCTGGCTGTGCTTCTATGCCGTCTTCGCCCTCGCCGCCGGACTGCATGGCGCGATCGGGCTGCGCAACATCGCAGGCGAGAGCCTGGGCTGGCGAGGCCGTGGCTTCGACCTTGCCTGGCTGGGGATCGGGCTGCTGACGGCGCTGTTCGGCATCCGTGCCGCCTGGGGACTCTACGCCGCATGATGGATCTCCGTCCCCGGTCGCATCCGACCTATCTCGCCTTCCTCGTCCACCGCATCTCCGGCCTGCTGCTGGCGCTGTTCCTGCCGCTCCATTTCTGGGCGCTGGGCAGCGCCCTCCGGGGAGAGGAAGCGCTGGAAGGCTTCCTGCGCTGGACCGACCAGCCCCTGGTCAAGGCCGCGGAATTCGGGCTGGTGGTGCTGCTGGCGGCGCATCTCGCCGGCGGGTTGCGGGTGCTGGCGCTGGAATTCCTGGGCTGGCGGCGCCGGCAGAAGGATCTCGTCGCGCTTTCGGCCGGGCTGTCCTTGGCCGTCGGCCTGCTGTTCCTGCTCGATGTCCTCTGACCTTGCCTGGCTGATGCTGGGCGGCTTCTTCGCCGCCTTCGCCTCCGGCCTCGCGGGCTTCGCCTTCGCGCTGATCGCCTCCGGCGTCTGGTATCACCTGCTGCCGCCGACCGAGGCAGCACCGCTGGTCATCGCCGCCAGCACCATCCTGCAACTCGGCACCATGTTCTCCCTGCGCGAGATCGTGCAGTGGCGTACCGCCGCGCCCTTCCTGCTGGGCGGAGTCTTCGGCGTGCCGCTCGGCACCTATGTCCTGGCGCATGTGAACCCGCGCACGCTGGGCTTCGCGGTGGGACTGCTGCTGATCCTCTATGCCTCCTGGGTGCTCGCGCGTCTGGCCTTGCGCCTTGCCCCGCGGACGGTGGTGGCAGGCGGCCGGGGCGCCGATGCGGCGGTGGGCTTCGCCGGAGGGGTACTCGGCGGCATCGGCGGCTTCTCCGGCGCGCTGCCCACCATCTGGTGCGACCTGCGCGGCTGGCGGAAGGATACTGCCCGCGGCATCTACCAGCCTTTCATCCTCATGGTGCAGGCGATGGCGATGCTGGGGGCGCTCAGCGCCGGGCTATTCCATGGGGATACGGGGGAGAAGCTGCTCTGGCTGCTGCCGGCCCTGGCGCTGGGCGGCTGGCTGGGGGTACGACTCTATCGTGGCGCGACGGCGGAACGCTATCGCCTGCTGCTGATGGCGCTGCTGCTGGTATCCGGCATTTCCCTGGTGGTGTGAGGGGGAGGAAACAGGCATGACCTTCGTGTCGAGGCCCGGCGTCGAGCCGCTTCGGATCGAGCCGGAGGCAATCGAGGAGGCGGCGAAGCTCCTCTATATCCGCGCCTGCAAGATCCTGCCGGACGACATCAAGGAGGGCTTCGCCCGCCTGGACGTCGCCGAGACGGATGCCACGGCCAAGACCATCCTGGAGACGATGATCCGCAACATCGGCGTCGCAGAGCAGATGGACAACTTGCTCTGCCAGGATACCGGCATCCCGATCTTCAATGTGCTGATCGGCCGCAATGTCGCGGTGGATGGCTGGGCGCTGAAGCAGGCGATCGCGCGCGGCACGGAGCGGGCGACGAAGGAACATCCGCTGCGCTCCTCCGTCGTTCACCCCATCACCCGGAAGAACGAGCATACGAGCTGCGGCGAACGCGTACCGGTCATCAATATCGACTTCACCGACCGCGACCGGGAATTGCGGCTGGAGATGATCCCCAAGGGCTCCGGCAGCGAGAATGGCAGCTTCCTGCAGATGCTGATCCCGGCGGACGGCGTCGCCGCGGTGAAGCGATTTGTCATTGACCGGGTGATGCAGGCCGGCGGCAAGGTCTGCCCGCCTACCATCGTCGGCGTCGGCGTGGGCGGCACTTCCGATCTCTGCATGCATCTGGCGAAGATGGCGGCGACGCGGCCGCTCGGCACGCGCTGCGCCGATGCGGAGGGGGCGAAGCTGGAGGCCGAATTGTCCGAGGCGGTGAACAGCCTCGGCATCGGACCACAGGGGCTGGGCGGGGACGGCACCGCCTTTGCCGTGCATGTGGAAACGGCGGCGACTCATATCACCATGAATCCGGTGGCGGTGAACATCCAGTGCCACAGTGCCCGCCGCGCCAGCGCGACCTTCACGCCGGACGGCATCCAGGTGGGGTTCTGATCCGATGGCCGACCATGTCCTGACCACCCCCGTCTCCGAGGCCGATATCCGCAAGCTGCGCATCGGCGACCGCGTGACCCTGGAAGGCACGCTGTTCGGAATCCGCGATGCCACGCAGATCCATATGTTCGATCGTGGCAGGCGCACGAAATTCGACCTGCGCGGCCATGCCGTGATCCACACCGCACCGAACCTGCGCAGGGTGGAGCCGAGTGCGGAGCATCCCACCGGCTACGCCCCGGTTTGCGTCGGCACCACCACCTCCGACCGCATGGAGCGCTTCACCCGGCCGTTGATGGAGCGCGAGGGCGTGCGCATCATCATCGGCAAGGGCGGGCTGCGTGAGGACAGCCTGCGTGCCTTCCAGGAATTGGGCGGCGTCTATCTCGCCGTGGTCGGCGGCGCCGCGGCGCTGGAGACGACCTGGATCGAGCAGTTGGAGGATGTGGACCTCGACGACCTGAACCCGGAAAGCCTCTACAGATTCCGCATCAAGGGCTTCGGGCCACTGCTGGTCGGCATGGACAGCCATGGCGGCAGCCTCTACGCGCGGGTGCAGGCCGATGTGGCGGCGCGGCGGCAGGCGGTGCTGGAGAAGCTCGGTGCCGGAGAAGGTGCGCGCGCATGACTGCCCTTCGTCGCATCCGTACCGACATTCTCATCCTCGGCTCGGGCGGTGCCGGGCTGCTCGCGGCGCTGCATGCCAAGGACGCGGCGCCGGAATTGCAGGTGACAGTCGCGGTGAAGGGGCTGCTCGGCAAATGCGGCTGCACCCGCATGGTGCAGGGCGGCTACAACGTTGCCCTCGCCGAGGGGGATTCCGCCGAGCGTCACTTCATGGACACGCTCGATGGCGGCAAATGGCTGAACGACCAGGATCTGGCCTGGACCCTGGTGACGGTCGCCCAGCAGCGCATCCGCGAATTGGAAAACCGCTGGGGCTGCTTCTTCGACCGCAATCCGGACGGCACCATCCACCAGAAGGCCTTCGCCGGCCAGACCTTCGACCGCACCGTCCATAAGGGCGACCTGACCGGCATCGAGATCATCAACCGCCTGGCTGAACAGGTCTGGGCGCGCGGGATCCAGCGGCTGGAGGAACACCGCGCCACAGCTCTGATCCGCACGCCCGACGGTTCGCGCCTCTCCGGCGTGCTGCTGATCGACATGCGCAGCGGCGAGCTAGTCTTCGTGCAGGCGCGCGCCGTGCTGCTGGGCACCGGCGGCGGGCCGACCATGTACACCTACCACACACCCTCCGGCGACAAGTCCTGCGACGGCATGGCCATGGCGCTGCGCGCCGGCCTGCCGCTGCGCGACATGGAGATGGTGCAGTTCCACCCGACCGGCGTGCTAGCGGGTCCTGGCACGCGCATGACCGGCACCATCATCGAGGAAGGGCTGCGCGGCGCCGGCGGCTACCTGCTCGGCGGCGACGGCCAGCGCTTCATGCACAAATACGACCCGCGCGGGGAGCGGGCGACGCGCGACATCGTCAGCCGCTCCATGTACCGGGAGATGCTGGCGGGCAATGTGAACGAGGCGGGCGGCCTCTGGATCGAGATGAAGCATCTCGGTCCGGAGAATGTGCGCAAGCAGTTCAAGGGCATGGTGGAACGCTGCGCCGATTGCGGCTTCGACCTGGCCGGCGGCCGCGTGCCCGTGGTGCCGACCGCGCATTACATGATGGGCGGGGTGATCTTCGCCCCGGATGGCAGCACGGAACTGCCGGGCCTCTTCGCTGCCGGGGAGGATACGGGCGGCGTGCATGGCGCCAATCGCCTCGGCGGCAATGGCGTGGCGAATTCCACCGTTTTCGGCGGGATCGCCGGCGACAGCATGGGGCGCTGGGTGCCGCGCCACGGCGCCTTCGAGGAGCCGGATCCCGCCGCGCTGGAGGCCGCCATGGCCGCCGCCCTCGCCCCCTTCGGCCGGCGCCCGGCACCGCTCTCGCCGATCCGGGACGCGTTGCATGCGCTGATGTGGGAGAAGGCCGGCATCCTCCGCGATGCCGCCGGCCTGGCGGAAGCCGCGCGCGGGCTGGATGCGCTGGAGGCGGAACTGGATGCGGCGGGCGTGGATGGCAGCGACCGCGCCTTCAACCTCACCTGGCATGACTGGCTGAACCTGAAGTCGCTGATCCTGGTCAGCCGCAGCATCGTGGCGGCGGCGGAGGCGCGGCAGGAAAGCCGCGGCGCGCATTGGCGGGAGGATTTCCCGCAGACCAGGCCGGACAAGGACGGCCTCTCCTATACCGTCACCACGCTGCGGGATGGCCGGATCGCGCTGGACTGGCGCCCGGTGCGCTTCACCCGGCTGCAACCGGGAGAGAGCCTTCTGCCGCAAGCCGCGGAATAGAGTCGCAACCCACCCCCGTCCCGCGCCGTTCCCGTGGGCACGGCGGCCAGCCCTGGCTGCCGAATCGAAACGGAGCGTGCCCGATGGACGAGGTCACCCAGGTAATGACGGACCAGTTGCGCGACGCCTACAGCGCCGAGAAGCAGGCGCTGCGCGCGATGTCCCGCATGATGAAGAAGGCCACCAGCCAATCCCTGAAGGATGCGCTGGAGATGCATGTGGAGCAGACCGAGGGCCAGGTGGAACGGCTGGAAGAAGCCTTGGACATGCTCGGTGCCCGGCCGGGGCGCAAGGTCTGCGAGGGGATGCGCGGCATCATCGAGGAAGCTCAGGGCGAGCTGGAGGAGCACGACAAGGGCCCGTTGATGGATGCCCTGATCATCGCCGCCCAGCAGCGCGTCGAGCACTACGAGATCGCCTCCTACGGCACCATGGTCGCCTTGGCGAAGGCGGTGGGCCAGAAGGAGCTGGCCAATCTGCTGGCCGAGACGCTGAAGGAGGAGAAGCAGACGGACGAGAAGCTCTCCCGGATCGCCGAGCGGGAGATCAATCCGGCGGCGGTCAAAGGCCTGGACGAGCCCGAAGCAGCGAATGACCGCCGCGGCCGGCGCGTCTCTGTGGCCTGAGTCGGCAGCACCCGGAATCACCGATCCGCGAGACTTCGGCGTCGTTGCCCGAACGGTGCCGAACCCGTCGCACCTCCGGCTGTTTCGGCCCGGACCGGACAGCCGGAGGCAGAGAGAAATGTTCTACAGCGACGGCAAGCTGCAATACCCGGTGCGCGTGGAGCGCCCGAATCCCGTTTTCGCCCGCGCCCTGCAACAAGCGATCGGCGGAGTCGAGGGCGAGATCCGCGTCATGATGCAGTACATGTTCCAGGCCTGGGGCAATCGCGGCCCGAAGAAGTACCGCGACATGATCCTCAACACCGCCACCGAGGAGATCGGCCATGTCGAGATGCTGGCGACCGCGGTGGCGCTGAACCTCGAAGGCGCGCCGCTCTCGCTGCAGGAGGACATGTCCAGGGACGGTGTGGCGGGCGGCGTGCTGAACGGCATGAACCTGCGCCACATCCTCTCGACCGGCCTGGCCGCGACGCCCGAGAACTGCAACGGCGTGCCCTTCAACGCCAGCCACGTCTATGCCAGCGGAAACATCGCCGCGGACATGTACGCCAATGTCGCGGCCGAAGCGACCGGGCGGGCGCTGGCGACCCGGCTCTACAACATGACCGACGATCCGGGGATGAAGGACATGCTGGCCTTCCTCATCGCCCGCGACACCATGCACCAGCAGCAATGGCTGGCGGTGATCGAGGAGCTGGGCGGCCAGCAGGAGCAGTTGCCGATTCCAAACTCCTTCCCGCAGGCGCAGGAACACCAGCAGTTCTCCTATGCCTTCTTCATCCACAACAAGGCGCAGGAGATCCCGGAAGGTCGCTGGACCAGCGGCCCCTCCCTCGACGGTAAGGGCCAGTACAGCACCATGATCTCCGAGCCGCTGGGCGGAGAGCCGATGCTGCAGAAGCCACGCTCCGACAGCGGTGCCCAGGCTGACCAGATGGGGATCGGATCCTCCGTCGCCGCCGCGGCCAACGATCTGATGAGCGGTCCGACCCCCAAGGCTGGCTGAGCCGCCCTGCATCCTTGACCGATGGCGGAAGGCGGGTCTAGCCTGCCGCCATCGGCGCCATCCGCAGGCGCGCCGTCAGACGCGGCCCTCCACGTCCAAGACCTGCGCCCCCTCGCCATGGCCGCTGTCGTGGCGCTGACGGAGGCGCATCATGGACGCCAGCCCTGTCTCCCCCGAATCCCTCTTCGCCGCGACGCTTGGCTTTCCCGGGCCCCAGATCCTGGATGTTCGGCCGGACGCCGCTTTCGCCACGGCGGAACATGCCCTGCCCTGCGCGCTGCGGCGCGATCCGGGGAGCGTCATCGCCTGGGCCGGCACGCTGGAGCTGCACAGGCCGGTTGTCGCCTGTTGCCTGCATGGCCATGCGGCCAGCCAGGAGGTTTCGGCAGCCCTGGCCGGGCGCGGCCTTGCCGCACATTACCTGGAAGGCGGGATCGAGGGCTGGGCGGCGCTTGGCCTGCCGCTGGCACCGAAGCCTGGCCGTCCTTCCGTCTGGGTGACGCGGGCACGGCCGAAGGTGGACCGCGTCGCCTGCCCCTGGCTGCTGCGACGCTTCGTGGACCCCGACGCCCGCATCCTCTTCGTCCCGCCAGCGGAGGTGGCGCGCGTGGCAGAGGCAACTGGCGGTACCGCCTTCGACATCCCCGGCGCACCCTACACGCATGAGGGCGAGGGCTGCAGCTTCGATGCCTTCCTCACGCGGCACAGGCCGGATGATCCGGCGCTGGCGCTGCTGGCGCGCATCATCCGCGGCGCGGACACGGAACGGCCGGACCTGCATCCGGCGGCGGGTGGGCTGTTCGCCGCGGCGCTCGGCTTCTCCGCGCTCATCCCGGATGACCATGCGCTACTGCGCCATGCCTTCCCCTTCTATGATGCTCTTTATCTCTGGTGCCGCGACCTGCAGCAGGAGGTGCATCGCTGGTCGCCCGCAGCACCAGGGTGAGGGAGAGCGTCATGCGTGCCTGGTCCCCTGCCCTCCCGGCCCTGCTCCTGGTGCTTCCGGCCTGCCGGCAGGCGCCGGGCGCTGCTCGCAGGACGGGAGGCCATGCGGATCGGGCACAGAGCATGGCATATGCTACGGCTGAGGCTTGTGGGAGTGATGCTTCATGACCTGGCTCGCCGGCACGCCGGTATCCGAGAGCCGTGATAACCGCTTCGCCGGGCCCGGCCATGTGGCGCTCCGAAGCATCCCCGACAGCCATAGGCTGTTGGAGCCGCCGCCGGTCATCGAGGCGCTGTGCTGATGGACACTCTGCCCGCCGGCACCACCGCCTTCCCCAGCTTCGCCCAGGCGCTGCGAGTGTGGTTCCGGGTCGGCTGCCTTTCCTTTGGCGGCCCCGCCGGCCAGATCGCCCTGCTGCACCGCGAGGTGGTGGACGAGCGCAACTGGGTTTCCGACGCCCGTTTTCTGCATGCGCTGAATTTCTGCATGCTGCTGCCGGGGCCCGAGGCAACGCAACTTGCCACCTATCTCGGCTGGCTGCTGCATGGGGTGAAGGGCGGGCTGGCTGCCGGGCTGCTCTTCGTCCTGCCGGGCGCGGCCTTCATGCTGGCGCTCTCGCTGATCTATGCCACGCTGGGGGAGGTGCCGCTGGTCGCGGCGCTGTTCTTCGGCCTGAAATGCGCCGTGCTGGTCCTGGTGATCGAGGCGCTTTTCCGCGTGGCCCGGCGCGCGCTGGTGGGGGCCGTGCCCTGGCTGCTGGCTGCCGCCGCCTTCGCCGCGCTGTTCCTGCTCCGCCTCCCCTTCCCGCTTGTCGTGCTGGGTGCGGTGGCGATCGGCTATCTGCTGCCTGCCGCCTTCGTCAGCAACAGCCATGGCATGGCCTGGGAGGGGCCGCCGGCGCTGCTGGATGCGCTGCTGGCGCGGGAGCCGGACCGGATCGCGCGCCTGACCGGCGCGGCACGGCGGGCGGGGTTACTGACCCTGGTGTTCTGGGTCTGGCCGACGGCGCTGCTGATGGCGGAAGGCGGGCTGTTCGGCGACATCGCCTGGTTCTTCTCCAAGATGGCGGTCGTCACCGTCGGCGGCGCCTATGCGGTGCTCGCCTATGTGGCGCAGGAGGCGGTGGGGCACTACCAGTGGCTGACGCCCGGGCAGATGCTGGCGGGGCTCGGCCTGGCGGAGACGACACCCGGACCGCTGATCCTGGTGCTGGAATTCGTCGGCACCCTGGCCGGCTATTCCTGGGGCGGCGTGGCGGGGGGCGTGCTGGGCGCGCTGCTCACGCTCTGGGTGACCTTCGCGCCCTGCTTCGCCTGGATCTTCCTCGGCGCCCCCTATGTGGAGCGGCTGCACGACCAGCCGCGGCTGAAGGGCGCACTGGCCGGGGTGACGGCGGCGGTGGTCGGCGTCATCGCCAATCTGGCGCTGTGGTTCAGCCTGCGCGTGCTGTTCGGGGAGGTGCGGGAGATCCCGCTCGGGCCGATGCTGCTGGAGGTGCCGGTGCCGGCCAGCCTGGATCCGGCGGCAGCGGGACTGGCGGCGCTCGCGGCGCTCTGCCTCTTCGGGCTGCGGCTCGGCCTGCTGCGGACGCTGGGGATCACCGCGCTGGCGGGGCTGGCGGTGAGGCTGGTCCTGGGGTGAAGGGGGCTATCCCCGCCGGGCCAGCGCCATCACCAACTGCCGGAGCCCCACCGCCTGCTGGCGCAGCCAGCCGCCGCTTGCCAGCGCCTCCGGCTCGCCGGGGGCACCAGTGGGCAGGTAGACATCCCGGCGGAAATCGCCGGTGCCGAAGATCCAGTCCCAGACGGGCAGCAGCACGGCGTAGTTGCGGCCATGCTCGCCGGCGGAAAGCTCGCCGTGATGCAGCCGGTGGAAGCGGGGCGAGACCAGCAGCCGCTCCCCCACCCTGCCGAAATCCAATCGGACATTGGCGTGGGAAAGGCTCTCGGCCAGGCGCATGAGCAGGAGGATCAGCGGGAACTGCACCGGCGGCACGCCGATCAGCAGGGCGATGCCGCCGAACCAGAGCGCCGCCAGCACATCGTCCAGCACATGGTTGCGGTCGTCGGTCCAGAAGGTCATCTGCCGCTGCGCATGATGGATGGAATGCAGCGCCCACCACCAGCGGAAGCGGTGCTGCGCCCGGTGCCGCCAGTACTCGCCGAAATCCAGGATGACGACGTAGAGCAGCAGCGCCAGCAGAGGATGGTCACGCAGGGGCGGGATCAACTCCTCCAGGGTGGGAGGCATCACCCCGGCCTCGGTCAGCCAGCCCTCCCAGCGCGACTGCAGCGAGGCCAGGGCGAAGAAGGCCAGCAGCGGCAGTACGCCGAGCCGGGTCAGGAAGGTGTAGACCATGTCGGTCCGTACCGCCCGGCCTCCATCGGCCCAGCGCTCCACCGGCCGCCACAATTCCAGCGGGCGGCAAACGGCATAGACCACGCCGATGGTCAGCAGGCCGAACAGGGCGAAGTCGAGCCAGCCATAGACGTCCTCCGCCCATTCCATCAGGCCGAGGGCATAGAGCGCGGGCTGGATCAGCGCCTCGAACAGCCAGCCGGTGGCGGTAGCATAGAGGTCTTGCAGCATGGAACGCCCGTTATGGCCGCCCCTGCGGGGGCAGGATAGCGAAGCAGAAGCCGCGGGACTGGAGGCCGGCGATCACCTCCTCCAGCACCTCGGCGAAGGGTTCGCGCCGGCTGCGGACGCCCCAATGCATGACCACGACTTCCCCATCCCGGGTATTGGCGATGGCGCGGCGGGCGAGCGCGGCATTGGGGTACCTGGCGCTGTCCAGCTCGTCGCCCCAGAAGCCGTTGGGGGTCCAGCCCTGGTGGCGCAGGCCGCAGGCGGCAGCCATGGCCAGGGCATTCGGCGTGGTCCTGCCGCCCGGGGCGCGCCAGAGCGGCAGCACCCTGGCATCCGGCACCATCTGCCGCAGCCGGGCGATCGGCCGTTCCAGCTCGGCGCAGAGGGCGGCCTGGTCCAGCACTTCGGCCTCGCCCTGGCGCGGGGCGTAGCGCACCCGGCCGGGGGCGGGATCGCCGCGGAAATACCAATGCCGCCAGGTGTGGCTGGCAAAGACATGGCCCTCCGCGGCGCGCGAGCGCCAGAACGGGGCCCAGCTCTCGTCCAGGCTGCGGTCGCCCCGGAAGGTCGGCTCGTCGGCCAGGAACAGCGTCGCACGGACGCCGCGGCGGCGGAGGATCGCCGCGATCTGCTCCGCCTCCCTGCCCCAGCCGGTGTCGATGGTGAGGTAGATCGTGCCGCCGCAGGCCGGCGCCGGCCGGGCGCGGGCGACGGCCGGCGCCGCCAGCCCGGCCAGCAGCAGCCGGCGAGGCAGGCGCGTCATCGGCCCAGCATCCGCCGCCAGATGGGGCGCTGCTCCGGCGGGGGATGGCCTGCCGTCGGCTGCACCGGGCCAGCCGTGGCAGGCTGGGCCGCCACCGGCGCCGCCTCGCCCCACTGCGGCTGCACGAAGATCCCATGCGGGGAGCGGCCGACCGGGATGGTCTCCGCCTCGCCGGTCGCCGGATCCACCACCGCCACTCGGGCGATCCAGCGCAGCGTCACCCAAAGCCGCCCATCCGGGCCGAAGGCAATGCAGTCCGGCCCGCCCGGGATCTCCCAGCGCGCCGTGACCGCCAGCGTCTCCGGATCCAGCATGGTGATGCGGCTGTCCACCCGCGAGGTCGCGTAGAGCACCCGCCCATCCGGTGAGGGGAAGATCGTATGGGCGCCGCGGCCGATCGGGATGGTCCGCTCCACCTTCCCATCCGCCGGATTCACCACCGCGATATGGTCGGAGCCCATGATGCCGACCAGCAGCCGGCCGCGATGCCAGATGACGCCCGCCGGCTGCCTGCCGACCGGCGCGGTCCAGAGCGGCCTGCGCGCGGCCAGGTCGATCGCCATCAGCGCATTGGCCCCCTGCAGCGTCACATAGACCAGGCGGCTGTCCGGGGAGAAGGCCAGGTGGCTCGGTTTGTCCGGCACCCGCAGGCGCTGCAGCAGGGTCAGCGTCGCGGCATCATAGATGTCCACCTGATCGCGGCGCAGGCTGGTGATGACCAGCAGCCTGCCGTCCGGGCTGTATTCCAGGTGGTAGGGATTGCTGATCCGCTCCCGCCGCTTCACCTCGGCCGTCGCCGGGTCCAGGAACAGGAGTTCGTTGGCGACGGCATCGCCCACCACCAGCTCGGACCGGTCCGGGGTCAGCACCAGATGGTGGACTTCCCGCAGCACGGGGATGCGCTCCACCTCCTCCCGCCGCGCGGGATCGATCAGGCTGATGGAGGCATCGCCCGAGTTCAGCACATAGACCAGGTCCGCCCTGGCGCCGCTGACGGCACCGAGGGAGAGAACCGAGACGAGAAAGGCGAGGCGGGCGCGCCGCATGGGTCGGCTTCCGGAAGAAACTGACGAAACTTCCGCAGCCCTGGCCGCTTGGCAAGTTGCGTTCCGCTCAGCCTTCCGCAGCCGGTTCGAAGCGCATCGCGACGCCGTTCATGCAGTAGCGCTGGCCGGTGGGCGGCGGCCCGTCCGGGAAGACATGGCCGAGATGGCCGCCGCAATTGGCGCAATGCACCTCGGTCCGGGTCATGAAGAAGCTGCGGTCCGTGCTGGTGCCGACCGCATCCGGCAGCGGCGCCCAGAAGCTGGGCCAGCCGGTGCCGCTCTCGAATTTCGTGCCGGCATCGAAGAGAGGATGGCCACAGGCGGCGCAACAGAAGGTGCCGGGCCGCTTCTCCGCATTCAGCGGGCTGGTGCCGGCGCGCTCCGTGCCGTGCTGGCGGAGGACGCGGAACTGCTCCGGCGTCAGCTCCGCGCGCCATTCGGCCTCGGACTTCTGGACCGGGAAATGCTCGGTGGGGGCAGTCTCGCGCTTGAACAGAGCCATGGTCTCCTCCTTGAAGCTTGCGGGCCGGTTCGCGGCTGCGGGGCACCTGCCCCCAGCCGGCCGGGCCGCCTAGGCGGCTGCCGGGCGCTTCAGGCGGTCGGCAAAATTCTTGCGGAATTTCAGTACCTTCGGCGCAATGACCGCGCGGCAATAGCCGCTCCAGGGGTTGCGGGCGAAGTAGTCCTGATGCTCCGGCTCGGCGGGCCAGAATTGGGTCAGCGGCACCAATTCGGTGACGAGGGGCGCGCCCCAGATGCCGGCGGCGGTGATCTCGGCCATCACCGCCTCGGCCGTCCGCTTCTGTTCCTCCGAATCATA
>CALGVL010000428.1 GCA_937930165.1 uncultured Acetobacteraceae bacterium | reverse complement strand
TCCAGCAGCCGCACGCTGCCGAGCCGCGCCGCGGCGATCAGCCGGCCTGGCAGCGCCTCCGTCTCGCGCAGCGTCTCGGGCTCGACCAGCGCCAGATAGTCCACTGCGAAGCCCTGCTGCGTCAGCCCGGCCTTCGCCGCTGCGAGGGCCTCGGCGGCCGGGGTGCCGGCGCGCAGGCTGGCTGCCACCTGCTGCAGCGTCGCATACAGCGCGGGGGCCTTGGCGCGCTCCTCCGCGCTCAGGAAGCGGTTGCGGGAGGAGAGGGCGAGACCGTCCGCCTCCCGCACCGTCGGGCAGCCGATGATGCGGATGGGCATGTCCAGATCCTGCACCATGCGCCGGATCACCTGGAGCTGCTGCCAGTCCTTCTCCCCGAACAGCGCCACTGCCGCGCCGGTCTGGTTGAACAGCTTGGCGCAGACCGTGGCGACGCCGCGGAAATGGCCGGGGCGGGCCGTGCCCTCCCAGCCCTCCGCCGGGCCCTTCACCTCGATCTCGGTAGCACGGCCGGGGGGGTACATGACCTCGACGGAGGGCATCCAGACCAGGTCGCAGCCGGCGGCCTCCAGCTTCGCCAGGTCGCCTGCCTCGTCGCGCGGGTAGCGGGCGAGATCCTCGTTCGGCCCGAATTGCAGCGGGTTGACGAAGATGGAGGCAGCGACGGCCTCTCCTTCCCGCCGCGCCGCGGCGACGAGCGACAGATGCCCTTCATGCAGCGCGCCCATGGTGGGCACGAGGGCGAGGCGGCCGAGCCGGGCGAGTTCGGCGCGCAGCGAAGGCAGGTCGCGGGCGATACGCATGGCCGCGCAGTAATCCGCCTTCCGTTCCGCCGCAAGGCGCATCGGCCGATTGCGCCGCCGGCCGGGGGGCGGCATGGTCCGCCCGGCCATGCCAGATCCAGATCCCGCGGACCGCCCGCTGATCCGCCTGCTGCCCGGCCGTGACCGCCGGGTGAAGGGGGGCCACCCCTGGGCCTTCTCCAACGAGATCGCCATGACCCCGGCGGCCAGGTCCCTGCCGCCCGGCAGCCTGGTGCGGCTGGAAGGCGATGACGGCATCCGTCACGGCACCTGGCAGTTCAACCCGCACAGCCTGATCGCCGCCCGGCGCCTGAGCCACGACCCAGCGGCGGCGGTGGATGCGGCCTGGCTGCGGGAGCGCCTCGGCGCCGCCCTGGCACTGCGCGAGAGGCTGTATGCCACCCCCTTCTACCGCCTGGTCCATGCTGAGGCGGATGGCCTCCCCGGCCTGGTCATCGACCGCTACGGCGATGCGCTGGCGCTCCAGGCCAATACTGCCGGCATGGAACGCCTGACCCCGGCGCTGACCGAGGCCCTGACCGCGCTGCTCTCCCCGCGCCTGATCGTGGCACGCAACGATGCCGCGGTGCGGCGGCTGGAGGGGCTGGAGGAGGAGACCCGCCTGCTGCTGGGCGAATCCGCCCCGGCGCAGGTGGAGGAGGGCGGCTTGCGCTTCGCCGTGGACCTGCTGGGCGGGCAGAAGACCGGCTGGTTCTTCGACCAGCGGGAGAACCGGGACCGGGTGGCGGGACTCGCCCCCGGCGCCAGGGTGCTGGACGCCTTCTGCCACACCGGCGGCTTCGGCCTGCGCGCGGCGGCGGCTGGCGCGGCGCAGGTGACGTTGCTCGACCGCAGCGCCCATGCGCTGGACCTGGCGATGCAGACCGCCGCCGCAAACGGCCTCGCGGAGCGCGTGGAGGCCCGCCGTGCCGAGGCGATGGAGGAGCTGGAGCGCATGGCTGCCTCCGGCGCCCGCTTCGACATCGTGGTGGCCGACCCGCCGGCCTTCGCCAAGTTGCGCAAGGACCAGCCCGCAGCGCTGCGCGGCTATGCGAAGCTGGCGCGGCTGGCGGCGGCGCTGGTGGCGCCGGGCGGCTTCCTGTTCATCGCCTCCTGCAGCCACCATGTCGCGCCGGGCGAATTCGCCGATTCGGTGGTCTGGGGAATCGGCCGGGCGCGCCGTGAGGGCCGGATCCTGTTCCAGGGCGGCGCCGGCCCGGACCACCCGGTCCATCCGCTGCTGCCCGAGAGCGCCTATCTCAAGGCCATGCTCTTCCATCTGGCATGAGGGCCAGCCTGGCGCGTGCCTATGCGCGCACGGATTACGCCGCCGCGGGCGCGGTGGCGCGCATCGGCCGGCGCAGCGCCGCGATGGATGCGCTGCTGCGGCGGCTCGGCACGCGGCAGGGCGCCTTCATCACCGCCTGGAACCCCTTCAGCCGGAAGATGCCGCGCGGCTGGAACGAGAGGATGCAGGCCCGCCTGCGCGAAGCGGCGCGGCGCCTGCCCATGGCGGAGGGCTGGGGCAGGGGGCGCGGCTGGGCGGAGTACAGCCTGGTCATCGCCGCCGATCCCCGACGTGCCGCCGTGCTGGGGCGGCGCTTCCGGCAGAACGCGATCGTCCTGCTGCGTGTCGGCGCGCCGGCGCGGCTGCGGATCCTGGTCTAAGGTCCCGTACCGGGTGCGAGCCAGCAAGTCTGGCCGCTCGCGTCCGCGCCGGCGGTTCAGCCGGCTTTCAGCGCGTACATCTCCGCATCGCCGGGGAAGCGCCCGGCGCGCACATCCTCCGCATAGCCGGCGGCGGCCTTGCTGATCGCGGCGCGCAGTTCGCCGTAGCGGCGGACGAATTTCGGCGTCCAGTCGAACAGGCCGAGCATGTCCTCGGTCACCAGGATCTGCCCGTCGCATTGCGGCGAGGCGCCGATGCCGATGGTGGGCACGCTCACCGCCTCGGTGATCTGCGCCGCGAGATCCCGCGCCACACCCTCGACCACGATGGCGAAGGCGCCGGCCTGGTCGGCGTCGCGCGCCTCGGCCAGCACCCGCTCGCGCTCGGCGGTGGTGCGGCCCTTGGCCTTGAAGCCGCCATCCACATTGGCCGCCTGCGGCCGCAGCCCGACATGGCCGACGACCGGGATGCCGCGCTGCACGAGGAAGGCGATGATCTCCGCGATGCCGGCGCAGGCTTCCACCTTCACCGCCTGGCAGCCGGTCTCCTGCATGACCCGGACGGCGGTGGCATAGGCGGCGGCCGGGCCGGCCTCATAGGTGCCGAAGGGGAGATCGACCACGACCAGGGCACGGGAGGAGCCGCGCATCACCGCCTTGCCGTGCAGGATCATCATCTCCAGCGTCACGCCGACCGTGCTAGGCAGGCCATGCACCACCATGCCGAGGGAATCGCCGACCAGCAGCAGATCTGCGTGCTCGTCCAGGATCTCCGCCATGGGGGCGGTATAGGCGGTGAGACAGACGATCTTCTCGCGGCCCTTCCGTGCCCTGATCTGCGGCACGGTGATCCGCTGCGTTTGGACATGCTTGGACATGGCGCCTTACTAGTCCCCGCCGGCCGGACGGGCTAGGGCCAGGATGAACAGCCGCCGGAAGGGCAACAGCACCACGCCATCCGCGCGCGGCGGATAGGCTTCGCGCATCGCCGCGGCATAGGCGGCGAGGAAGCCCTCCCGCAGCGCCGGCGCATCCGCCAGCGCGTCCAGATAGGGCCGCAGGCTGCTGCCCATGGCCCATTGCACCACCGGATCCGGGCCGCGCAGCATATGCACATATTCGGTGAACCACAGGTCGAGCGCCGCTACCCTCGGCGCCAGCAGGTCGTAATAGCCACTCGCCTCCAGAATGGGGGGCGCGCTGCGGACATCGGAGAGTCGCTCCGCCCAGGGGCCGTCCGCCGCTACCTCATCCTGTAGTGCGCGCAGGGGCGCCGCATGCATGGCCGGCATCTGCACCGCCAGCACGCTGCCGGGCGCCAGGCAGGAGAGCAGGCGCGGGAAGAGCGTCCGGTGTTCCGGCAGCCAGTGCAGGGCGGCGTTGCTGAACAGCACATCCACAGGCTGGGACGGCGCCCAGGTGGCGATGTCAGCCTG
>CALGVL010000427.1 GCA_937930165.1 uncultured Acetobacteraceae bacterium | reverse complement strand
CCCGCCTGCCTACCGCCGAGACAGCGCTGCTGCATCGCCTGCTGGACGGGTTGGAGGTGATCTGGGTGCTCGGCAATCACGACCCGGTGCCGCCGGAGGGCCTGCCGGGCAGCGCGGTGGAGGAATGGCGCGACGGCCCCCTCGCCTTTCGCCACCAGGCCCGGCCCGGCGCGGTGCAGGGAGCCGAGATCTCCGGCCATTTCCATCCCAAGGCCACCATGCCGACCCGCTGCGGCGGCATCACCCGCCCCTGCTTCGTCGCCGATGCGAAGCGCGTGATGCTGCCTGCCTTCGGCGCCTATACCGGCGGCCTCGATGCTGCGGACCCGGCCATCGCCGGTCTCTTCCCGCGCGGCGCCAGGCTGTTCCTGCTGGGCCAGGACAGGCTGTTCAGCATGCCGGCAAGAAAGCCGCAGCCTGCCCGGCCCATGCTTATATGAAGGGCATGGCATTCCCTGCCCTGCCTTGCCCGCTCCGGCGCCGGCCGGAGGCGACGCCGTGACCGGCTATGCCATCCTCCAGAACCTCCAGCGCCGCGGCTTCGCAGGGCTGCGCGTGGTGGGCGATGTGCATGGCGACGCCGCCGGCTTCGCCCATGCCATCGCGGGAGCGGAGGCGGAGCGGCTGTTCCTGCTGCAGCTTGGCGATCTGACCGATTACGGCCCGGACAGCCCGGAGGCGCTGCGCCTGATGTTCCGCCTGCTGGATACCAGGCGCGGCCGCTTCCTGCTCGGCAACCACGACCACAAGCTGCGTCGCCTGCTCTGCGGCCAGAGGGTCCGCATCGCCGCGAACGGGCTCGGCCTGACCCTGGACCAGCTCGCCGCTGCGCCGGACGGGGAGGCACTGGCAGCACGTGCCATCGAGGAGATAGGCCGCGCGCCCGCCTGGCTGTGCCTTGGGGCCTGGGGCTTCGTCCATGCCGGCTGGCATCCATCCATGCAGTATATGGAGCCACCGCAGGAGGCCGGGGCGCAGCGGCCCGACCCGATGGTCTCCCGCGCCCTCTTTGGCCAGGTCACCGGACGGATGCAGGCGGACGGTTATCCGGAGCGTCTGCATCTCTGGGTGGATCGCATCCCGCCAGGGCTGACGGTCCATTGCGGCCATGATTGCCGGTCCCTGGACGGCCGGCCCTTCGTGCAGGAAGGGGCGCAGGGCGGTCGCGCCGTCTTCCTCGACACCGGCGCGGGCAAGGGCGGGCATCTCTCCTGGGTGGATCTGCGCTGGTAGCCTCGTCTGTTTGGCCGGCCGATTCGACCTTCTTCAGGCTATTCGGCCTGCCGGTCATCGGACGGCTCAGGCCCAGAGTTTCGGATTGAGCAGCATCGCCGCGATCCGCTCCGCTGCCGCCTCCAGCAACCTCTCGCCCTTCTCGGCCGTCGCGACGCGCGCATCGCCGATCACGCCGCTCTCCGATAGCTCCTTGAAGGAGCGGCGGAAGTAGAGCGCGGAGGGTTGTCCCTCCACCCGCGTGGAATGCGGCCCATGCGCTTCCGCCAGCCGGTCGCGGCGCACCGCATCCGGCATCAGGGCCAGCATCATGCTGGTTTCCGCCTCGCAGGCATGCATGACGCTCGGCTGCCGCTCCAGGATCGGTGCGAAGGAATCGCCGGCCAGGTGCCAATAGGTCCCGGCGGCGACCTTGATGCCGAGTTCGGTCGAGAGGGCATTGGCCGCGACCGCCACCGCCTCGGCATTGCCGCCATGGCCGTTCAGCAGCATCACCCGCCGGAAGCCGTCGCGGGCGATGGACCTGACGATGCCGCGCAGCACCCCGGCGAAGGCTTCGTAGTCCAGCGTTACCGTGCCGCCGAAATCCATGTGGTGCTCCGCCAGGCCGGTCCAGACGCAGGGCGTCACCACCACCGCCGCGCCGGCGGCGGCGATGCGCTCCGCCGTGCGCCGCGCCACATTGCTGGCGAGGACGATGTCCACCCCCGTCGCCAGATGCGGCCCGTGCTGCTCCAGCGAGGCCACCGGCACGATCACCAGCGCATCCGCCGCCGCCCGTTCCCGCAGTTCCGCCGCGGTCAGGCGCATCCATTCGATCTCAGTCATCCGCCTTCTCCGTTGCATGGGCCGGGCCGAACGGCCTCACCCCCGCTCATAGGTGACGATGCTGCCGTCCTCCCCCTTGGTCTTCCAGTCCAGCCAGGTGCCGTCGGCGGCATAGGTTCCCTCGCTCTCCTCCCCGTCCGTGGCCTGCCAGCGCACCGCGCCGCCCGGCAGCGCGGTGCGCGTCCAGCGCAGCCGCAGGGGCTCCCCCGTCTCGCTGTCGAAGAGAGGCCGGGTGAAGTACCGCGGATTCCACCAGGTGAGCGGCGCTGCCTCCGCCGGCAGGCGCTGCGTCCCGGCCGGGCCCTGCACCAGGATGCCGCCCTCCGCCGCACGCGCCGTCATTTCCGTCACCGTCCCGTTGCGGTCATGGCGGGACGTGACGAGGCGCAGGCGGTCCCCGGCCCAGACCTCGGTAAGGCGGTGGGTGAGGCGGAAGACAGTGATGCCCATCAGGCGCACCGCGATGTCCACATCGGTCCGCGCCGTCAGCTCGCCATTCGCCTCGGCGAAGGTCACATGATGGGTGCCGATCTGCGAGCCCTGCCGCAGGATACGGAACCGAATCGCGGCGGGGGCCGCCTGCGCCCTGCGGACCAGCAATGGCAGGGCGAGCAGTGGCAGGAGCCTCCGGCGCCTCATCGGCATGTCCCCCAGGACTGGCGGCGCGATCGGTGCGGACATGCGCGACTCCTCATCCCCAATTTCCGGGCCTGGCCGAGATAAGCTCTTCTTGCGTCCCGGTAAGGGGCAGGACAATGCCTGCCTTCCGTGGCAACATTGCTGGCGATGCGACAGCTCCTGCTGCTGCGGCACGCGAAGTCCTCCTGGGACGATCCGGCCCTTTCCGACCATGCCCGCCCGCTGAATGCGCGCGGCCGCCGCAATGCCATGGCCATGGCCCAGGCAATGCGCGATCTCGGGCTGGTGCCCGACATCGTCTTCGTCTCCTCCGCCCGCCGCGCGCTGCAGACGCTGGAGGCGCTGACCCCCTTCGAGGACGGCGCGCTGATCGAGCCGATGGACGCGCTCTATCTCGCTCCCTGGACGAAGCTACTGGAGGTGATCCAGTCGGCGCCGCAGACGGCGCGCAGCCTCCTGCTGGTCGGCCACAATCCCGGGCTGCACGAACTGGCCCTGGCGCTGGTCGGCGCCGCCGGCCTGGCCCGCAGCGGGCCGGACGGGCGGCGCCTGGCCGAGGGCTACCCGACCGGGGCATTGGCCGAATTCACCATCGCCTCCCCCTGGCGGCAGCTGGAGCCGGGCAGCGGCCGGCTGGTGCGCTTCGTCGCGCCGCGGGACCTGTCCGCCGGGGAGATGCCGGAGATTCCCGCCTGACCCCCCAGGACAGCGCCTCCACCGCCGCGCCCGAGCCCACCGCCCCGGCGCTGACCCTGGAATTCGAACTCGACCCCGCCGCGGCGGAGCGGCTGGCCCGCCACCCCGCCATCGCCACCGCCCACGGCGGCCGAGGACGCAGCGCCGCGGAGGAACTGATCTGGCTGGACGGGGCCGAGGGCGAGCTGGCCGAGGCCGGGCTGGTGCTGGAGGCCGGGCCGCGCGGCGCCCGGCGGCTGCTGGGCATCCG
>CALGVL010000426.1 GCA_937930165.1 uncultured Acetobacteraceae bacterium | reverse complement strand
GTGTCCCGGCCGCCCGGCTCGGCAAGTCCGGTGGCGGGGACTTGGTTCTGCCCGATGGCCGGTCCATATCCGTCGGAAGCCTGCGGGAGGCGAACGAAGCCACCCTGCCGGCCCTGATGGAGGGAGGTTGACAGGACATGGCGATGCAGCCGGCGGAGATCGAGGCGCTGATCAAGGCGGCGCTGCCCGATGCCCAGGTCACGATCGAGGATCTGGCGGGCGATGGCGATCACTACGCCGCCACCGTCGTCTCGGAAGCCTTTCGCGGCAAGAGCCGCGTGCAGCAGCACCAGATGGTGTACGCCGCGCTCCGCGGCCGGATGGGGGGCGAGCTGCACGCCCTCGCCTTGCAGACCTCAGCCCCCGGCTAGGAGGATTTCAGTATGACCAACCCGGTTTTCGAGCGCATCGAAGCCGACATCAAGTCGAACCCCGTGGTGCTCTTCATGAAGGGCACCCCGGTCTTCCCGCAATGCGGCTTCAGCGCCCGCGTGGTGCAGATCCTGTCCCATCTCGGCGTGCCCTTCAAAGGCGTGAATGTCCTGGAGGACATGGAGATCCGCGAGGGGATCAAGGCCTACACCAACTGGCCGACCATCCCGCAGCTCTATGTGAAGGGCGAATTCGTCGGCGGCTGCGACATCGTCATGGAGATGTTCCAGAGCGGCGAGTTGCAGACCATGCTGAAGGAAAAGGGGATCCCGACCTCGGCCGAGGCGTGATCCCGAGCGCTGACCGGCGGGGGTGCAAGCCCCCGGCGGCCCGCACGACTGTGAGGGACAGGCCACCCTGCCCCGTGGCATAGCAGGACCGTGCTACCGATTCCTGCCCCAGCCATTTCCATCCTCACCCCTGCCTTCGATGTCGCGCGCTTCATCGGCGCGACGCTCGACAGCGTGCTGGCGCAGTCCTTCCGGGACTGGGAAATGGTGGTGGTGGATGACGGCTCCCGAGACGGCACCGCCGGGGTGGTCGCGGCGCGCCGGGACCCACGCATCCGCCTGCTGCAGCAGGAAAACCAGGGCGTCTCCGCCGCCCGCAGCCACGCCATGGCGGAGGCGCGGGGCGAGGCCATCCTGTTCCTCGATGCCGATGACTGGCTGGCGCCGGACGCGCTGGCGCGCCTCCACGCCGCGCTGGAGGCGATGCCGGGCGCGGTCGGCGCCTATGGCCCCTTCACCTTCATGCCGGAGGATGCGAAGCCGGGCGATGTGCCGCCGCGCCTGAAGCTCGGCCCCTATCCCTCCGGGGACATCCTCGAAAGGCTGCTGGTGCAGAACCTCTTCGCCAATGGCGGCCATGTGCTGCTGCGGCGGGAGGCGGTGCAGCGCGCCGGGCCCTTCCTGACCCATCTCCGCTACGGGGAGGACTGGGAATATTGGGTGCGGCTGGCGCTGCAGGGCCCCTTCGTGCTGACTCCGGGCCTGGAGCCGCTGCTCTATGTCCGCCAGCGCCGGGGCAGCGCCTATCACCGCATGGCCTGCGACCCCGGGGCCTTCATCCCCGTCATGGATACGATCTACGGCAACCCGCTGCTCGCGGAGCGCTTCCCCCCCGCGCGCCTGGCCGCGCTGCGCCGGCGGGCGGAGGCGGAGAATGCCTGGATCGTCGGGCGGGAGCTGATCCGGCACGGGCAGCGGGAGGCCGGGCTGCAGCGCCTGCGCGCCTCGGTCGCCGCCGCGCCTTCCCCCAAGCGGGCGCTGCTGCTGGCGGCGGCGCATGCCCTGCCCGTGCTGCCGCGGCCGCTGCGCGGGCCGTTCACGCCCTATCCGGGCTGAGCAGGAGCGCCCGGAAAAAGAAAGAGCGGCCCCGCAGGGCCGCTCGAATGTCGTGGCCGATCTGAGGCTCCGGGGGCTCCGCCCCGGAGCTGATCAGGCTGTTCAGCGCGTCGTCGCGGCGCCCGAACCCTCCGCCGGGGCGGCGGGGGTGGCCGGCGCAGCCTGACCAGCCTTGTCAGCCTGACCACGCTGGCGGTGACGATGCGGCCGCTGCGGCAGCTCATCCCGCGTCACGGCATTGTCGCCATTGGCGTCGAAGGCACGGAAGCGGGCCTCAACCACGGGACGGATCTCGTCCGGGACCACCCGGCCGTCGCGGTTGGCGTCCAGCGACCGGAACATCATGCCGACCATCCGGTTGCGCTGTGCCGCGCGCTCCGGCGGCACCTCGGCATTGGCCCGGCGCCGGCCGCCGGGCATGGCGGCCGCCAGCTCCTCCTGGCTCAACGCGCCGTCACGGTTGGTGTCGGCGGTGTTGAAGCGCTGCTGGACATAGCCCCAGGCCTCGTCCCAGACCACCTTGCCGTCCTTGTTCGTGTCCGCCTGGTTGAACACCGCCGCCATGCCGCGCGGGCCGTGGCCACGCTGGGCCGGGCCGGCGCCCTGGCCGGGAGCGGTCTGGGCCAGGGCCGGCAGGGCCAGCGCCAGCGCGGCGGTGCCGAGGAGGGCGGTGCGCAGAAGTCTCATGACCTGGTTTCTCCCAAGGGCCGACGGATGCGGCCGACGGGCAAGAGATGCACCCGGTATGTAACGGGCAGGTTGCAGCGGCAAGCGCATCGAGTGAGAAAGGGTAACGGCACCCGCCGCCCCGCCTTCAGCCGCGCGGCGGCGTGCCCTCCTCTCCCAGGTCCCACCACATGCCGGCGAAGGCCAGCAGCCCCTCCCGCGCCGGCGCCATCAGCAGGTGCTCGTCCGGGCCGTGCTGCTTGCAGCCATTGTAGCTGTGCGGCACCCAGACCAGCGGCACGCCGAGATGGTCCACGAAGACATCCCCCGGCAGGCCGCCAGAGCTGTTCGGAATGATCTGCACTCGCTTGCCGAGGCTGCGCTGCATGCTCGCCTGCGCCCAGCGCACCCAGGGATGGTCGGGCGCGGTGCGGCTGGCGGCCATGCGGACGAAGGCATTCTCGATCCGCACCACCTCCAGCCCATGCGCGTCGAGGTGCCGGCGCAACGCGGGCTCGAAGTTATCCGGGTTGCTGTCCACGGTGTAGCGGATCTGGCAATGGGCGCGGGCATCCGGTGCCACGGCGTTCACTGGATTCTCCGGCCGGCCGCTCAGCATGGACAGCACGATCAGGCTGTTCCAGCCATAGATCTTCTCGGCGGCGGTCAGGCCGGGCTCGCCCCAGTTCTCGTCGATGGTGGCGGCGCCCTCGCCGCCGCCGACCGGGCAGCCTTCCAGCACGGCGCGCACCGCCTCCGGCGGGCCGCCCTGCGGCAGCCAGTCGCGCACCAGGATCTTGCCGTCCCGGTCCATCATGGTGCAGAGCGCATGCGCCAGCAGGATGGCCGGATCGGTGGTCAGCCCGCCCCAATGGCCGGAATGCACCCCACCCTCGCGCAGCTTGACCACCAGATCGAAGTGGAAGGTGCCGCGGGTGCCGGTGGCGATGGTCGGCATCTCCGGCGTCACCCGCGGCCCGTCCGAGGCGATCAGCGCATCCGCCGCCAGCTCCTTCGCATGTGCCGCGACGAATTCGCGCAGGCCCTTGCTGCCCCGCTCCTCCGCCATTTCCAGCACAACCTTCACATTGGCGCCGAGCTTGCCGCCACGCTCCGCCAGCACCGCCTCCAGCGCCGCCAGGTTCAGCGCGTGCTGGCCCTTGTTGTCGGCGGTGCCACGGCCGTACCAGCGGTCACCCTCCGCCGTCAGCACCCAGGGCTTCAGGCCGGCGCGCCACTGCTCGTCCAGGCCGCGCACCGTATCGCCATGGCCATAGAGGAGGACCGTCGGGCGTGCCGGATCCTCGATGCGCTCGGCAGTCAGGATCGGGCCAAAGCCTTCCAGCGGGTTGGGGTGGATGGCGACGCGGAAGCCCATGCCCTCCAACCAGGGCCGGATCGCCTCCCGCAGGTAGCGGTCCAGCTCCGGCTCGAAGCCGGGCTCCTGCGCGGTGGAGGGGATGGCGACGAGTCGGGCGAGCAGGTTCTGGAAACCGCCCTCGTCAAAGAAGCGCGCTGCCCGCGCGATGGCGCCGTCCCGAGTTCCCATTTGCCTTGTCATCCTTTCCATCCGGCGGTGGAGTAATGGGCAAATCGGCATTGCGCGTCCAGCGACATGGAGGCGGCAGGCGCGCGAACCGGGTACCACCGGCATTCGCTGCGGATACTTAACGGCCCCCACATCACCGCACCGCAGAGATCGACCTGTTGGGGAAACCCACCGGGATCACGTGACCAACCGCCGGACTGGCTCCCGCCCCGTCGCCAACAGCGCTCGCCCGCAGGAAGGACAGCGCGATGTTGTAGGCCAGCCTTCCTGTCGAACCCTGCACCCCGCAACGGCTCATCCGGCAGCGCCCCGGCGAGGTTGGCGACCAGGGGGCATCGGGGCGCGGCCGATCGCATGGCTGTTCCGGCGGAACCGCACCATCAGCGGGACCCGCTGCACCTAGCCCGCCAGCGCGCCGCCAGGAGCAACGGGACGTGCCACGGGCCGTCATGGGAGCAGGGCGCTGAAGGATAAGGCGAGGAGCCCGGTCAGTGCTCCGCCCGCCAGCGCAGGAAGGAGGCGAGTTCCGGCACGCGCTGGGGCGAGGCTGCCGGGCCGGTGACGCGCAGGCCGATCTCCGGCGCATCCGCGACCGGCCGTGCCGCGATGCGCAGGTCCAGCGCCCCGCGTCCGAGATCGATCTCCCCCGTCGCCGTCACCGCGCCGCCGCCCTCGGTGGTCAGCTTCGCCTCGCCGAGGGTCGCGCGCCCCTCCGTCAGGGCCAGCGCGACCTGCAATTGCTCGAAGGCGGTGGCGCCGTCGGAGAAGGCGCGGCGCAGCCCCGTCTCGGCCGGGGTCAGCTCCGGCAGGCCGGCGGCCGCCTGCAGCGCCGCAAGGTCGAAGCCGATCAGCACGCCGTCCTTCACGGTGAAGGCGAGGCTGCCGCTCGCCGTCGCCAGCATCGCCGCCAGGCTGTGCCCGCTGGCCTGCAGCCGCGCCATGGCCCGCGCCCGGCCGGCGCCGAGGTCGAAGGGCAGATTGAGGAGCTGGCCGCTGACCGTCGCATCCGTCAACTGCCCATCCAGCGCGAGGCGCGGCGGGCTGGCCGCCCCCTCCAGCGCCAGGCCGCCGCGCAGTGTGCCGCCGCCGAGCCTTGCCTGCATCTCCTCCAGCCGCAGCGTGCCCTCGCCGAGGCGGAGCCTGCCCGAAACCTGCTCCAGGACCGGGCCGCCGAGCGGCTCCACCCGCTGCGCCTCCAGCAGCAGCTCCGCATCCAGCGCCGCCAGGCGGCCGAGCCGGAGCGGCTCGGCGGGCTGCAGGGCCGGATTGGGCACGGGCAGCCGCTCCGCGGCGATCCGGCCGGAGAGGCGCGGCCGCGCCCCGCCCAGGGCGAGGCTGAGCTGGCCGCGCGACCGGAGCCCGCCCGCCACCAGATCCAGATGCTCGGCGGTGATGGTGCCGCCACCATTCTGGACATTGCCGTTCAGGCTGGCGATCAGGGAGAAGGAGCCGCCGCCGAGCCAGTCCGTCACATCCGCCCCCAGCAGCGGCGCCAGCAGGCGCGGCGCGCCGGGGTGCCGCAGCGTCAGGGTACCGTTGCCGCGCAGCTGGCGGGCATCCAGCGTTCCCGATGCCTCCAGCCGCAATTCACCGATATCGCCCTCAGCCTTCAGCGCCAGGGCCTCCGGCGCGCCGCCGCCGGAGAGGCGCAGGGCGACGCCCTGGGCCACGAAGGGCGCCAGCCCTGCCCAGTCCGTCGGCAGCAGGGCCAGCAGCGCCGGGCCGCTGGTGCCGCTTGCCTCCAGGTTCAGGTCGGAGAGGCGCGGCGCTGCCCCGCCGAGCGTCGCCGAGCCGGAGAGGGCGAGTTCCAGCTCATCCAGCCGCAGCGCCAGGCGGCGCAGCGCCAGCCGGCCCTTCTCCAGCGTCATGTCCAGCGTCGCCCGCTGCGCCGCCAGGCCGCGCCAGGCAAGATGCTCCACCGCCAGGCGCAAGTTCAGGTCGAACCCGCCGAGGTCGGTGCCGAGCCGCGCCCAGTCCGGCTGCGCCGGCACCAGCCCGTCGAGGTCCAGCCGGTCCATGGTGAGGCCGAGCCCGACCGCCGGGCGCGGCCCCATGCGCAGCACCCCGGCCCCGGACAGGCGGCTGCCGTCCAGCATGGCGTTGAGGTCGGAGATCTCCGCCTGGTTGTCCTGCAGCACCAGCTTGAAGCGGCCCTCGCTGCTGCGCAGCCGCGCCGGATCGGTCCCGGCGAGGGACAGGCCGAGCGCCGCCGCCGTTTCCCGCAGGTTCCGCCCGGTGAAGCGCACCGCCAGCTCGATGCGTGCTCCGGCGGTGGCGCCGGCGACCTCGATCTCCGTCTCGCCCGGCAGCAGGGCGGAGACGTCGGAGAGGGTCAGGCGCTCGCCCTCCAGGAAGAAGGCGCCGCGCAGGCGACGCAGCGGCACGGGGCCGAAGCGGGTGGCCTCGGCCGAGAGATCCACGCTGACCGGTATGCCCCGGCCGCGTGACTGCCGCAGTGCCGCGACCCAGGCATCAAGATCCAGTCGCCCGGCGGCGAGCGCGACGTCCAGCCGCAGCGCCGGGGCGAGGCGGAGCGTGATGGCGCCGCGCGCCGGCTGGCCGCCGAGTTCCATGGCCAGATCGTCGGCCGCCAGCAGGTCGGCCATGGCGGTCAGCCTGCCGCTGGCGCGGAAGGGGCCGGAGGGCGCGGGCATCAGCGCGGCGAGGTCGGTGCCTGCCGCATCCAGCCGCCCCTCGAAGCCGCTGCCCGGAGAGAGCACGCCACGGGCGGAGAAGGTGGCCCCCGCCACCGCCATGGTGAGGTCCAGCGGCGCGATGCCGTCGAAGCCGGCGCGGCCAAGCTGGCCGGAGAAGCGTACGGCATAGCCGCGCCAGGCGAATTTGCCCTCCGCCTTCAGCGCCTCCGTGACCCCGCCGGTGACGAGATGCGCGTCCAGTCCCTCCAGCCGCAGCCCGCCGACCAGCAGGCGGCAATCCTCCAGCCGGGCGTCCAGGGTGGTGAGCCAGGCCGGCGGGCGGAAGCTGGGCAGTTCCGCCGGCGGCCAGGGCAGGCGGATCTCGCCGCCGACCAGCGCGATCTCCCGCGGCTCCAGCCGCCCGGCCAGCAGCGCGCCGAGATCGAGGCGGAGCCGCATGGCGCGGGCGGTGACGGTCACGTCGTCCTCCGCCGGGCCGATGCTGACCGCCTCGGCCTCGATCCGCGGCTGGGGCAGCAGGGTCAGGGTGATGGGGCCGTCCAGCATGACCGGCCGGCCGAGCCGGAAGGAGGCAAGCTCGGCCAGCCTGGGCCGCCAGGGCTCCCAATTGACCAGCCGCGGCCCGACCCAGACGCCGATGCCGAGCAGCGCCAGCAATACCAGCAGCAGCGCCGCGATACGTCGCATCAGGGCTGGGTGGCCTCTGGCGCTCCCCAGCCGCCGCCGCCCGGCGTCTCCACCACCAGCGCGTCGCCGGGCTGGAGATCCGCGGCGCCGGCATTGCCGGGGATGGGCTCGATGCGGCCATCCGCGCGCTCCACCCATTGCCGGCCGGGCGCGCCATCGGCCCCGCCCATCAGGCCATGCGGCGCAACATTGCGGCGGGAGGCGACCACCACCGCCTGCATCGGCCGCAGGAAGCGGATGCGCCGCCGGGCGCCGTCGCCGCCACGCCAGCGCCCGGCGCCGCCGGAGCCGCAGCGGATCGAGAATTCCTCCAGCCGGACAGGGTAGCGCAGTTCCAGCACCTCGGGATCCGTCATGCGGGTGTTGGTCATATGCGTCTGCACCGGGCCCCAGCCATCGAATCCTGGCCCAGCCCCGACGCCGCCGCAGATCGTTTCGTAATACTGATAAACATCGTCCCCGAACAGCAGGTTGTTCATCGTGGCCTGGGCGCTGGCGCAGGCACCGAGGGCGGCCAGCAGCGCGTTGCAGGTCATCTGGCTGACCTCGGTATTGCCGGCCACCACCGCCGCGCCGGGCAGGGGCGAGAGGAAGGTGCCCGGCGGCACCATGATCTCCAGCGGCTTCAGGCAGCCGTCATTCAGCGGGATCTCCTCCCCGACCAGGGCACGGAAACAGTAGAGCACGACGGCACGGCAGACCGCGGCGGGGGCGTTGAAATTGCCGGGACGCTGCGGCCCGGTGCCGGTGAAGTCGATGACGGCGCGGCGGTTGGCGCGGTCCACCCGGACGGCGACGACCAGCGGCGTGCCGTCGTCCAGGGTGGTGCGGAATTCGCCGTCCTGCAGCCGGTCGATGACGCGGCGGACGCTCTCCTCCGCATTGTCCATGACGTGCCGCATATAGGCGCGGACCGTGTCCAGCCCGAAATCGCGCACCGCCCGGCGCAATTCCTGCACGCCCTTCTCGTTCGCGGCGACCTGCGCCTTGATGTCCGCCACATTCACGTCCGGCGAGCGGGCCGGGTATTTCGCCCCGGACAGCAGGGCGCGGAATTCGGCCTCCCGGAACCGCCCCTGCTCGACCAGCAGGAAATTGTCGATGACCACCCCCTCCTCCTCCAGGGTGCGGGAGACGGGAGGCGTGGAGCCGGGGGTCAGGCCGCCGATATCGGCATGATGGCCGCGGCTGCCGACGAAGAACAGGATCTCCTTCCCGGCTTCATCGAAGACCGGGGTGATGACCGTCACGTCCGGCAGGTGCGTGCCGCCGTTATAGGGGTTGTTCAGCGCCACCACATCGCCCGGCCTGAGCGTGTCGCCGCGCAGGCGGATGACGGTGCGCACGCTCTCCCCCATGGCGCCGAGATGCACCGGCACATGCGGGGCATTGGCCACCAGCGCGCCGGTGGCGTCGAAGATGGCGCAGGAGAAGTCCAGCCTTTCCTTGATGTTCACCGAGAGGCTGGTGTTCTGCAGCACCGCGCCGGTCTGCTCCGCGATGCTCATGAACAGGTTGTTGAACAGCTCCAGCATCACCGGGTCCGGC
>CALGVL010000425.1 GCA_937930165.1 uncultured Acetobacteraceae bacterium | reverse complement strand
GTCAGTCCTGGCCGCGGTCGCCGTATCCGTGGGGATGGCTGACGTGCCAGTTCCAGGCGGTGCGGACGATGTCGTCGAGGGTGAAGCGGGGGCTCCAGCCGGTGTCGCGGCGCAGCCGGTCGGAGGCGGCGACCAGCACCGCCGGGTCGCCTGCCCGGCGCGGGCCGATCCGGTGCGGCACCGGGCGGCCGCCGATGCGCTCCACCGCCTCGATCACCTGCCGCACCGAGTAGCCGGCGCCATTGCCGAGATTGTAGCGGCAGCTCGCCTGCTCCAGCCGCGGCAGCACCCGCAGATGCGCCTCGGCCAGGTCACTGACATGCACATAGTCGCGGATGCAGGTGCCATCCGGAGTCGGGTAGTCATCGCCGAAGACCACCAGCGGCGGCCGGGTGCCGAGCGCGGCGCCGATCGCCAGCGGGATCAGATGCGTCTCCGGCTCGTGGTCCTCGCCGATCCGCCCCTGCGGGTCGGCCCCGGCCGCGTTGAAGTAGCGCAGCGCCGCAAAGCGCAGCCCGTGCACCCGCTCGGCCCAGGCCAGGCCGCGCTCGACCATCAGCTTGCTCTCGCCATAGGCATTGCTGGGCGCAAGCGGCGCATCCTCCTCGATCGGCGTGCGCGCCGGATCGCCGAACAGGGCCGCGGTGGAGGAGAGGACGAAGCGCAGGCAGCCCGCCCGCACCGCCGCCTCGGCCAGGCCGAGGCTGTTCGCCACATTCTCGATGCAGTAGCGCAGCGGCTCCCGCATGCTCTCGCCGACCAGCGACAGGGCAGCGAAGTGGAACACCGCCTCGAAGCGCCAGGCGGCGAACACCTCCGCCAGCCGCCGCCGGTCGGCAAGGTCCGCCACCACCAGCTCCGCCCCGGCCGGCACCGCCGCCCGGTGCCCCTGCCGCAGGTCGTCCAGCACCACAACCTGATCGCCCCGGTCCAGCAGGGCCAGAACCAGATGGCTGCCGACATAGCCAGCCCCGCCAGTCACCAAATAACGGGCCATTCCGCCTGTGCTTTCTCCTTAATGCGCCATCTGATGCAGGACAGTGTGGCAGTGGCAAGGCACCGCTGGCACTCTCCGTTACGGTCTGCCATGCCGTGCGAAGCAAGGGGTGTGCTAGTCATTCCGCATGTCCCACGCCGCGCATATCGCCGCGATCCGATTCGGCCTCGGCCCCAGGCTCGGGGAGGCGCTGCCGGAGGATCCCCGGGAATGGCTGGAGGCCCAGCTCGACCAGGAGGCACCGCTGCCCCCGGCCCCCAGCACCGCGGACGGGCTGCGCGCCCACGCCGCGGATATTGAGGAGCGGCAGCGGAACGGGGGCATCCTGCCGGGCCGGGGGCAGGTAGCCTCCCTGATGCGGGCGGAGACCCTGGCCTGGGCCGAGCGGCGCCTCACCACCGTGCAGCCCTTCCGCGAGCGCCTGGTTGATTTCTGGGTGAACCATTTCACGGTGAGCCGCCGCGCCAGCATCGTCGGCGCCCTGGCCGGCGCCTATGAGCGCGAGGCGATCCGGCCGCATGTGACCGGCCGCTTCGCCGACATGCTGGTCGCGGTCGCCCGCCACCCGGCCATGCTGCTCTATCTCGACAATGCCGGTTCGGTCGGCCCCGGCAGCCGCATCGGCCAGCGGACCCGGCGCGGCCTGAACGAGAACCTGGCGCGCGAGATCCTGGAACTGCACACCCTCTCGCCCGCCGGCGGCTACAGCCAGGCGGATGTGCAGGAATTCGCCCGCATCCTGACCGGCTGGAGCGTGGCACGGGCCCAGGAGCCCTTCGGCTACCTCTTCCGCCCGAACGCGCATGAGCCCGGCCCCAAGCGCCTGCTCGGCCGCGAATTCGGCGCCGGGGAGGAAGCGGGCGAGGCGGCGCTGCGCTTCCTCGCCGCGCATCCGGCCACGGCGCGCCATCTCGCCACCCGGCTGGTCCGGCATTTCGTCGCCGACCAGCCGCCGCCCGAGGCGGTGCGGGCGGTGGAGAACACCTTGCGGGAGACCGGGGGCGATCTCGGCGCCGCCGCCCGCACCCTGATCCGCCTGCCGCAGGCCTGGGAGCCGCCGCTGACCAAATTCCGCAGCCCCGCCGATTATGTGCTCGCGGCCTGCCGCGCCACCGGCCTGCCGACGGAGCGCGCGGCCATGGTGTTGACCGGCCTTGCCGGCCTCGGCCAGCCGCTCTGGACCGCGCCGCAGCCGAATGGCTGGCCCGACACCGCGGCGGAGTGGGCGACGCCGGAGGCGATGATGCGCCGATTCGACTGGGCCTACACCCTCGCCGGCCGCCTTGGCCGGACCGACCCGCGGGAGGTGGCGGCGGCGGCGCTCGGCCCCCTGGCGCGCGCCGAAACCGTCACCGCCGTCTCGCGCGCCGGCTCGCTGCGCGACGCCATCACCCTGCTCCTCGGCTGCCCGGAGTTCATGTACCGATGACCCTCCGCCTGACCCGCCGCGGGTTCCTGCTCGGCCTCGCGGCCAGCGCCGCACCCGGCCGCACGCGTATCGCCTTCGCCCGGACCGCGGGGGAGCGGCGGCTGGTCGTCGTCATCCTCCGCGGCGCGCTGGATGGGCTCTACGCGGTCCAGCCCTATGGCGACCCGGCGCTGGCCGGGCTGCGGGCGCCACTGGTGCTGCCGGAACCGGGGCAGGAGGGCGGGCTGCTCGACCTCGGCGGCTTCTTCGGCCTGCACCCCGCCCTGCCCACCCTGCACGCGCTCTATGCGGCGGGGGAGGCGCTGCTGTTGCACGCGGTCGCCGGCCCCTATCGCAGCCGCAGCCATTTCGAGGCGCAGGACTTCCTGGAGAGCGGCGCCAGCGAGCGGCTGACCAGCGGCTGGCTGAACCGCGCCCTTGCCGGCCTGCCGAACCCGGCGGAGGTCCGGGCGGGGATCGTGATCGGCGGCGGCCTGCCGCTGCTGCTGCGCGGGCAGACGCCGGTCAGCGCCTATGCGCCGCCGGGGCTGGAGCCGCCGGCGCCCGAGCTGCTCTACCGCATCGCCGAATTGCATGCGACCGATCCGCTGCTCGGCCGCGTCGTCGGCGAGGGCATGCGCGCCCGTGGTTTCGCCGCACAGACCCTCGGCGCCCCGAGCACGGAGGAGCGGCAGCGCCGTGCCTTCCCGCGTCTCGCCGCTGCGGCGGGGCGGTTGCTCGCCGCCGCCGATGGCCCGCGGGTCGCGGCCATGGAGCTCGGCGGCTGGGACACGCATGCGGCGCAGCCGCAGCGGCTGGCGCCGGCGCTGCACGCGCTGGATGACGGCATCGCCGCCCTGCGGGAGGAACTGGGCCCGGCCTGGGCACGGACGGCGGTGCTGGTCATCACGGAATTCGGCCGCACGGCGCGGGTGAACGGCAATACGGGCACGGACCACGGCACCGGCGGGGTCGCCTTCCTGCTCGGCGGCGCGGTGGCGGGCGGCCGCGTCGTCACCGACTGGCCAGGACTGGCCGAGGGCCGCCTGCTGGAGGGCCGGGACCTGATGCCGACGCTCGACCTGCGCCGCGTCGCCAAGGGCCTGCTGCGGGACCATCTGCGCCTGCCCGAGGCAGCCGTGTCCCTGGCCTTCCCCGGCAGCGCCGCCGCCCCCGCCCTGGCCGGGCTGGTCCGGGCCTGAACCCGGCAGGCAGGCCGCCGCAGCCGGCCCTGGCAAGCTGACCGGGCCGGCTCAGCCCCGGAGCGTGTCCAGCAGCACAGTCCGGCGCAGGCCGGGGGCATCCCCCTCCGTTTCGCCCGCGGCGCCGGCGGCCCAGACGATCTCGGGCGCCGGCCTCGGGCGCCCGACGAGATAGCCCTGCACCTCCGTGCAGCCGGCGTCCCGAAGCTGCTGGAGTTGCTCGGCCGTCTCGACGCCTTCCGCGGTCACGGCCATGCCGAGGCTGGCGGCCAGCCCGGCGACGGCATTGACGATGGCGGCGCAATCCGGCCGCTCCTCCATCTCCCGGACGAAGGACTGGTCGATCTTGATCTTGTCGAAGGGGAAGGTGCGCAGATAGCCGAGCGAGGAATAGCCCGTGCCGAAATCGTCCAGCGAGATGCGCAGCCCGAGCCCGCGCAGCCGGTGCAGCAGGGCGAGGATCATCTCGTCATCCTGCAGGAGCACGGATTCGGTGACCTCCAGCTCCAGGCGGCCGGCCGGCAGGCCGGTCTCCGCCAGCGCGGCGGAGACTGCCTGCACCAGGTCGGGGCTCCTGAACTGCCGGGCCGAGAGGTTCACCGCGACCTTCACATGCTCCGGCCAGCCCATCGCATCGGTGCAGGCCCGCCGCAGCACCCATTCGCCGATCGGCAGGATGAGGCCCGTCTCCTCGGCGAGCGGGATGAATTGGTCGGGGGAGACCAGCCCGCGCTCGGGGTGGCGCCAGCGCAGCAGGGCCTCGAAACCGCCAATCCGCCCGTGCTTCAGATCGAGCAGGGGCTGGTAGAAGACCTCGAGCTGGCCTTTCTCCACCGCCTCCCGCAGGTCCATCTCCAGGGCGAGGCGGGTCTGCAGCCGGGCATGCATCTCCGTCTCGAAGAAGCGGAAGGCGGCGCGGCCGTCCGCCTTGGCGCGGTACAGCGCCATATCGGCATTCTTCAGCAGCTCGTCGGCATTGTCTCCGTCGCCCGGCGCCAGGGCGGCGCCGATGCTGGCCGTGGCGACGACGCGATGGCCCTCTATGTCATAGGGCGCGCTGATCGCCTTGAGGAGCCGGTCCGCCAGCGCCTGGACCGAGGCGGGCTGGCCGCTGGCGGTCAGCAGGATGGCGAACTCGTCGCCGCTGAGCCGCGCGACCGTATCCGGCTCCCGCACGCAGGCGCGCAGACGCTGCGCCACAGCCTGCAGCAGCTTGTCGCCGGCCGGGTGGCCGAGGGTGTCGTTGACGTTCTTGAAGTGGTCGATATCGAGGCAAAGCACCGCCAGCCAGCCGCCCTGCCGGTCCAGCCGACCCAGTTCCTGCTCCATCCGCTCCCGGAACAGGAGGCGGTTCGGCAGGCCGGTAAGGGCGTCGTGATGCGCCATATAGGCGATGCGCGCCTCGGCGCGCCGGCGCTCGGTGATGTCCTCATAGGTGGCGACCCAGCCGCCGCCGGGCATCGGCTGGTGCGACACGGCCAGCGCCCGGCCGCCGCTCTGCTCCCGGAAGAAATTCGCCGGCAGCCGGTCGCGGATCAGCGCCTGCTGCTCCTCATGGATCACCTCCGCCAGTTCCCGCGGGTAGTGACCGGCGGAGACGATGGCAGCCAGGATGTCCTGCATCGGGGTGCGCGGCCGCACCTGCGCGGGCGACAGGCCGAACAGCTCCATGTACTGCCGGTTGCAGACGATCAGGCGCTGGTCGGCATCCACCATGCACAGCGCCTGCGACATGTTGTTCAGGGCGGCGTCGAAGCGCTCATTCTGCGTGTGCAGTTCCCCGGTCCGGGCCAGCAATTCCCCATGCGTCCGCTGCAGCAGCCGGTTGTGCCAGAGCAGCAGACCGAAGAGGCCGAGGCCGCAGCACGCCAGGGCCAACAGGATCCCCGAGAAGATCCAGTGCAGCCGGCTGAGATGGCGCTGGTCCTCGGCCACCTGGTCGCCGCCATGGACATTCGCGGCCGCGGCCAGCCTGGCCAGCTTCGGCTCCAGCGGCGAGAGCAGATCCTGCAGGGTGCGGAGCGCGGCCGGATCGTCTGTGGCCACCAGCGGCTGCGCCGCCTCCACCGCCGCCGCGAGCTCGTCGATGATGGCGCAGAGCTCCCGGTTGCCGGCGACCAGCTCCGCCACCTCGCCGCCGCGCAGCAGCCCGACGCGGTTCGCCAGGATGTCGAGGCGCAATTGGACCTCGTCCTGGCCCACATTGCTGCCGGGCACCTGATGGGCGGCGATCCGCTGCTGCAGCTTCGCCAGTTCGACGACCGCCTGGCTGGCGAGCCAGGCGACATTGTAGCGGGAGACCTTCCGCAGCGCGTCCTGGCGCTCGACGATCAGGGAGGAGGTATAGGCGGCCGCGAGGATGAAGAAGCCCGCGACGGCGACGAGCAGCAGCTTGACGGCCCGGACCGCGCCCCCGCCTCCGGCCCAGATGCCTATCCTTCGCGGGGGCCGCATCGGTTGTGCGGGGGGCCTGCGCCGTAGCCAGCGGCGCTATTGGACGACAAGGCGGGCAACCTGCCAGGCCGAGCGGCTATAGAACCGCTGATGCCGGAGCTCGGGATTGCTGTCATAAGGATAGACAATAAAGAGCGGCCCCTTATCGCGCACCGGCATGTACTCCCCGTTCCGCTTGAGGGCGAGGAGGACATTGTACCGGCTGAAGTCGCTCATCGGTATCTCGGTGCTGTAGTCGTTGAGGGCATAGGCCACGACCTTGTCCCCGGTCGCCCCGACCGCCTGCATCAGCCGGTCCATGCGCACGCCCTCGAAGCGGACGGGGCCGTTGTACCAGGGTGTATTGGTCTCGAACCCCGACATCCCCAGGGCTTCGAGCATGGGGCGGTCGAATTGCGCCGCTCCGTCCTTGTTGAAGATGGTGATCTTGCCCGAAACCGTCAGGATCGGCCTTTCGGTCGGCTGCGGCAGGGTGGCCGCGCCGGCCCGCCGCGCCGTGGCGAGGACCGGCCCGCCGATGAGCGCCCCGGCCACTCCGCGCCCGACAGCGCGCCTGGTCACAAGGCAGGTCATGCGCATCCCTCTCTCATCCGCTGCCGCCACCGGGGCGCCCCGGGCGGATCGCCCCCGGCTATCCGGTGACGTCCTGAAATGAAACACAAGGCGCAGGCCCTGGCAACTAACGGTTGCAGGCCCAATCCGGAGTTGCCATGTTCGTTCCAGGGACCACAGTATCCGCTCCCGGCGCCATAATGAAGCGAGACCTTCACAGTCCATGAGCACGACGATCCACAGGCTGCGTTCCGGCTGGCTCGGCAACGAGGCGGCCGACCTGCCCTTGGACCAGGAGGGCAAGGCAGCCCTCATCGGCGCCGCCGCCAGGAAGCTCGAAGAATTATTCGACATCCTGCATATCGATCACCGGAACGACCACAACACCCGGGACACGCCGCGCCGGGTGGCCAGGATGCTGGTCGAGGAGACCCTGCGCGGCCGCTACGAGGCCCCGCCGCACATCACCGACTTCGAGAATGTCCAGGGCTTCGACCAGCTGATCGTCACCGGGCCGATTGATCTGCGCTCGACTTGCGCCCACCACCTGATGCCGATCTACGGGCAGGTCTTCATTGGGGTGCTGCCCTCCGCCGAGGGCAAGATCATCGGCCTGTCGAAATACGACCGGATCGTGGACTATTTTGCCGCCCGCCTGCAGATCCAAGAGGAGCTGGTGCAGCAGATCGGCCAGCACATCGTCGAGACGACGGCGCCGCGCGGCCTCGCCGTCCGCATCAGCGCCGTGCACATGTGCAAGACGCAGCGCGGCGTGCGGGCGAGCCACCGCAGCCGCATGGTGAACACCGCCTATTTCGGCGAGCTGGCCAAGGACCAGAGCCTCAAGGACCGCTTCCTGCACGAATGCCTCGCGCTGGAACGGAACCCGGGGTGATGACGGCGCCCCTGCTGTCACGTGGCGCCGGGTCCGGCCCGATGGCAGAGCCGCCGGCGGGGCGCCCCGTCTATCGTTCGACCAAGACCTACGACCACAATGAGGGGCTCTCCTGCTGCTTCCGTCAGTGGCGGGCGACCCATTCGCATTGCCAGTTGCTGCACGGCTATGCCCTCGCCTTCAAATTCGTCTTCGCGACCTTCGAACTGGACGAGCGCAACTGGTGCTTCGACTTCGGCGGGCTGAAACCCGTCCGGGCCTGGCTGCACGACATGTTCGACCACACCACGCTGGTCGCCGAGGATGACCCGCATCTGCCCACCTTCCGGGAACTCGCCGGAAAGGGGCTGGTGGACCTGCGGGTGCTGCCGAGGGTGGGCTGTGAGGCCGTGGCGGAGCTCGCCTTCAACCATGTCGCGCAATTCATCGAGCAGGAGACCGGCGGGCGCGCCTGGCTCGAATCCGTCGAGGTGAGGGAACACGGCGGCAATTCGGCCATTTACGAGCGCGGATACCGCCCGGCCGCGCTCTAGGCGCCGCTGCCAGGAGGTGCGCTTCCTGACCGCGGACTGGAGGCTCGGCCCGGAAGGAGGAGCCGAACATGGCCGATGCCATCCCCGTCCTCGACCTCGCCCCGCTGCTCGCCGGCAGGCCCGGCGCCCTGGAGAGCCTCGGCGCGGAACTCCGCCGCGCCTTCACCGAGGTGGGCTTCTACTTCATCCGCAACCACGGCGTGCCGGATGCGCTGGTGGAGGCCGCCTTCGCGGCGGCGCGGCGCTTCCACGACCAGCCGCTGGAAGCCAAGCTCGCCATGCGGTTCAACGAGCACAATATCGGCTACCTGCCGATGCGCGGCGCCACCACGCGCCTGAACAGCCTGGGCGCTGTCCAGAAGCCCAACCTGAACGAGGCGGTGTTCTTCAAGCGCGACCTGCCGGCGGACCACCCGGATGTGCTGGCGCGGCGCCGCTTCCGCGGCATGAACCAGTGGCCGAAGGACCTGCCCGGCTTCCGCGAGGTGGTGCTGGACTACTGCCGCGCGATGGAGGCGCTCGGCCGGCGCCTGCTGCCGCTCTATGCCATGGCACTCGGCTTGCCGGCGGACTGGTTCGAGGACAAATTCCGGGAGCCGATGTTCACCCTGCGCCTGACCCACTACCCGCAGCAGAACCCGATGGCGGCGGAGGATGAATGGGGCCTGGCGCCGCATGCGGATACCAGCTTCATGACCATCCTGGCGCAGAACAAGGTGCCGGGCCTGTCGCTGCGGCTGCCGGACGGGACATGGATCGACGCGCCGGCGCCCTCCGGCGCCTTCCTGGTGAATGGCGGCATGATGCTGCGCCGCTGGACCAATGACCGCTTCCTCGCCACGCCGCATCGCGTGACCAATCGCAGCGGGCAGGAGCGCTACGCCATCCCCTTCTTCATGGATTGCGACTACCGCACGGTGATGGAGCCGATCCCAACCTGCGTGGATGCGGAACACCCGGCGAAGTATCCGCCCTTCACCTACCTCGACTTCATGCGGGACTATGCCAGCGCGAATTACGGCGACCGGCAGGGGGCCGCGGCCGGGGTCGCCTTGCAGGGCGCCTGAACCCGGCGTGAGGGGCAGGGTGTGGATGCCCTGCCGCATCTCCTCACCCATCCGTGAGGCCGAGATGTCTGGGAGACCGAAATATATTCGATTGATGTCTGGCCAGCGGCGGGTTTGCATAAAGAGCGGTGCACGCCCTCCCATGGCCGGCGACGACAATCTCCGTTCGAGCCGATGAAATGCTTGCGCACCTAGATACCCTGCCAGGCTGGCCGCCTCCTCCCGCCAGCTCGGCGCAGCCGATACGGGCAGGCCGCTACCGCTGAGCCCCGGTAGCATTCCGGCAAGGATGGTGGATTTCCCGCCCGTACTGCTCGCCCTGCTGTCCGGTCCGGTTGCTGCGCACGGCGCATCCCCGGGCCCGGTATGCCGCGCATGATGAAGGGTAGGCTCTTCACCGCCCTAGGCCGGCGGGCGGTGTCCCTTCTCCGTTTGCCGGACCGCATCCTGCAGCCGGAGATGCTGATGTCGCACTGCGGAGGGCCTGATGGCCTTGCGCCGTTCGACGCCGAGACGCCGCTGCGGGTTCTGCTGGAAGACTACCGCCGCCACGCCGAGCTCAGCCTCCTCGGTTGCTTTGCGGCAAGATACGATGTGCTGCGGCTGTTGCGGAACCTTGCCGCCCTCCGGGAGCGGGAGGCGCGGGAGCCGGAATTGCTCACCGCTCCCGTGGAGCGGCCGATCTTCATCACGGGCCTTCCACGCAGCGGCACCACCTTCCTGCACAAGCTGCTGGCCGAGGATCCGGACAACCGCTCGCCAGCGGTGTGGGAGACCGTCTTTCCGCTGCCGCGCTGCATGGATGACCCGCCGGCACGCCGGATCGCCACAATGAATCGCCAGCTCGCCGTCTTCGAGCGCCTGGCCCCCGGCTTCCGCGCCGTTCACCCGATCGATGCCGCCTCCCCGCAGGAATGCACCGAGATCACCGCGCACGTGTTCCGCAGCTTCCGCTTCGAGGTGACATACTACACGCCAGGCTACCGGGACTGGCTCCGTGCTGCAGACCATGTGCCGGCCTACCGCTTCCACCGGGTATTCCTGCAGCATCTCCAGCACACGGACGGCAGGCCGCGGCGCTGGGTGCTGAAATCGCCCGACCATGTGTTCACGCTGGAGGCGCTGGCCTCGGTTTATCCGGACGCGTGCATTGTCTTCCTGCACCGCAATCCGCTCGAGGTGCTCGCCTCCGTCGCCGGGCTGACGGCAATCCTGCGCCAGCCCTTTACATCCCGGCTGGACAGATTCTCCATTGGGCAGCAGATCGTCGGCGACTGGCTGAATGGCGCGGAGGCGATGATCCGCGCGCATGCGCGGTCCCTGTTCCCTGAGGAGCGCATCGCGCACATACTGTTCCGCGATCTGGTGGGCGCGCCAGTCGAGACCATCGCCACCCTCTACGAGCGCTTCGGTCTGCCGCTCAGCGCCGGGACGCGGCGGCGCATGGAGCGGCGGGTCGCGGAATTGCCGCGCGGTGGCTATGGTGCCGTGACGCATGTGCTGGAGGACTACGGCATCGACACGCGGGCCGTCCATGAGCACTTCGCGGCCTATGCCGCCTGCTTCGGCGTGCAGGTCTAGGATGCAACGCCGCCGGATGGCCTGGGGGGCCGTAGCCAGGCTGCGGCCGTCGCATTCGCGCGTGATCTCCGTGCTGCTCACCGGCACGCTGGTCCTTGGCATGGCGGCGGCATGTTTCCTGGTCATGGAGATCGGGCAAGCGGTGCTGCGCGCATTGCCTGCGCTGCTGCTGGGGATTGCCGTGCATACCCTTCAGCTCGCCGCCACGGCCATGGCGTGGCGCTGCCTGTTCCACGCGCCGCGGCCGGGGGTCTGGTCGATGCTGCGCGCGCGCTGGATCCGCGAATCCCTGAACGGGTTGCTGCCGCTTGTCGGCATCGGGGGCGGCGTGCTGGCCGGGCTCGCGATTGCGCGCCAGACGGATCGCCCCTTCGCGGGGGTCGCCGCCGAAGCGACGGTGGATCTGCTGATCGAATCCGTGACAGAGTTGCCATTCCTGCTCGTGGGCCTTGCTGTGTTCGCGCTGGTCGCGCCTGGGACCCTGTCGCTCTCCCATCTCGGCGCGCTGGTACTGCCGCTCGCGCTGGCCACGGCATTGGCCGTGTCGATCCGCCTCGGTGTGGGACGGGAGACGGCGTTGCGACTGTTGCGGCGGATCGGTTTCGATGGCGCGCTCCGCAGCCTGTGCAAGAGCCTCGCGGTCGTGAATTCCGGCACGGGGCCGATAGCGCAGGCCGCCGCCTGGCACCTCCTGGCTTGGACGCTCGGCGCCGCCGAGGTCTGGGCGATCCTCGCCGTGCTCGGCACCCCGGTCAGCCTCGCCGAGGCCTATGTGATCGAGAGCCTGGGCATGGCGGCGCGCAGCCTGGGTTTCGTGCTGCCTGCCGGACTTGGGGCGCAGGAGGCCGGCCTGGCCGCCGTGAGCGTCGCCCTCGGTGTACCGCTGCAGGAGGCGATCGCGATGGCGATGCTCAAGCGCTTGCGCGAAGTACTCATGAACGTGCCTGGCCTGATCGCTTGGCAGCGGACGGAAAGGCGGGCCGCGGCAGCCTCCGGAGGTTACTGATTCAGCCAGGGCGATTTCGAAAGCGCGTGTGGTCGCCTCGGATCGGGGCATCCGGCCAGCCTTGCCGGTCCCGGCATGGCAGGGCTATGGGGCGCCATGTCCATCCGGGAATGGCGCCCCATGCATCTCCGCCGACGGCGCCTGCTCGCCCTGGCCAGCGGCATCCTGACGGTCAGCCCGGCCTTGGCGCAGGATGCCCCGCTCACGGTCTTTGCCGCCGCCAGCCTGCAGGACGGGCTGCGCGCGCTGGATCCGCTCTGGCGCCAGCGTGGGGGGCGGGCGCTCAGGCTTTCCTTCGCCGCCTCCTCCGCCCTCGCCCGGCAGATCGAGCAGGGGGCACCGGCCGATCTCTTCGCCTCCGCCGATGAGGCGTGGATGGACTACCTCGCCCAACGCGGGCTGATCCGGCCAGAGACGCGCCAGGACCTGCTGGGCAATACCCTGGTCCTGGTGACGCCGGCGGATCGCCCGTTGCAGGTCGATCTGGCCAAGGGCGTGGACCTCCTGGCGCTGCTCGGGCCGGATGGGCGGCTCGCCACCGGCGACCCGGCGCATGTCCCGGCCGGCCGCTACGCGCAGCAGGCCCTGACCTGGCTGGGCATCTGGAACAAGCTGGCGCCGCGCCTGGCGCGGGCCGACAATGTCCGCGCTGCCCTGCTGCTGGTGGAGCGGGGGGAGGCGCCACTCGGCATCGTCTATGCCACGGATGCTGCGGCCTCCCGCAGGGTGCGCATCGCCGGCACCTTCCCACCGGAAAGCCACACTCCCGTCACCCATCCCTTCGCCCTCACCCGCCGCGCCGATCCGGCCGCCCATGACCTGCTCCGCTTCCTGGCGGGGCCGGAGGCCGCGCCGGTCTGGCGGGACCTCGGCTTCACAGTGCGGGGCTGATGCTGACGCCGGAGGAATGGCAGGCGGTGCGGCTCAGCCTCTCGGTGGCGCTGCGCAGCGTCGCCTTCTCCCTACCCCTCGCGGTAGCGGTCGCCTGGCTGCTCTCCCGTCGCCGCTTTCTCGGGAGGCCGCTGCTGGATGCAGTGGTGCACCTGCCACTGGTCATCCCGCCCGTCGTGGTCGGCTGGGGGCTGCTGATCCTCTTCGGCGTGCAGGGGCCGATCGGCCGGCCGCTGCATGACTGGTTCGGCATCCGCCTTGTCTTCACCACCGCCGGAGCGGCGCTGGCGACCGCGGTGATGACCTTCCCCCTGATCGTCCGCGCCGTGCGCCTTTCCCTGGAGGGCGTGGATCCGGGGCTGGAGGCGGCGGCGCGCAGCCTCGGCGCCGGGCCCTTCGACCGCTTCTTCACCGTTACCCTGCCGCTGATCGCACCGGGCATCCTCTCCGGCGCCATCATCGCCTTCGCCGCGGGCCTCGGCGAGTTCGGCGCCATCATCACCTTCGCCTCCAACATCCCCGGCGAAACCCAGACCCTGCCCCTGGCCATCTACGCCGCCACCCAGACGCCGGGCGGCGAGGGCACTGCGGCGCGGCTCGCCGCCATCTCCTTCACCATGGCGGTGGCCGGGCTGCTGCTGGCAGAACTGGTGGCGCGGCATCTGCGCCGGCTGCTCGGCCGCTCCTGATGCTGGAGGTCACGCTGCGCCACGCCTGGCCCGCCACGCGCGATGGCGAGGGCTTCTCGCTGGATGTCGCCTTCCGCGGGCCGACGCCCGGCGTCACCGTGCTGTTCGGTCCCTCCGGCTGCGGCAAGTCCACCATTCTTTCCGCCATTGCCGGGTTGCTGCGCCCGCAATCCGGCCGGGTGGCGCTGGACGGGCAAGTGCTGACCGACACCGCAGCCCGCATCTTCATCCCGGCGGAGCGGCGCCGCTGCGGCGTGGTGTTCCAGGATGCGCGGCTGTTCCCGCATCTCTCGGTGGAGGGCAACCTGCGCTACGGGCTCCGTCGTGCCCCGCGCGAGGCCGAAGGTCCAAGTTTCGAGGAGGTGGTGGCGCTGCTCGGCCTCGGCCGCCTGCTGGCCCGCCGCCCCGCCGGGCTCTCGGGCGGGGAGCGGCAGCGGGTGGCGCTCGGCCGCGCCCTGCTCTCCCGGCCGCGCCTGCTGCTGATGGACGAGCCGCTGGCCTCGCTGGACGTGCCGCGCCGGGCGGAGATCCTGCCGCTGATCGAGCGCGTGCGGGATGCCTTCCGGGTGCCCATCCTCCACGTCACCCATGCGCTGGAGGAGGTGGACCGGCTGGCCGATACCCTGGTGCTGCTGGAGGGCGGCCGGGTGCTGGCCGCCGGGCCGCCGGAGGCGCTGACGGCGGAGCCCGGCCTGACCCTGCTTGCCGGGCGCCGGGATGCCGGGGTGGTGCTGCGCTGCCTCGTGGCGGCGCATGATCCGGGCCGCGGCCTCACCCGCCTGGACTTCGCCGGCGGCAGCCTGCTGGTGACGCTGCGGCCGGAGCCGGTGGGCAGCACGCTCCGGCTCCGGCTGCGCGCCCGCGACGTGTCGCTGGCCACCGCGCCCCCGGAAGGGCTGGCGACCCACAACGTCCTGCCCGCGGTGGTGGAGGGCGTTGCCCCCGCCCCCTTCAGCCCGCATGAGGTCCTGCTGCGCCTGCGCCTCGGCCCCACCCCCGTGCTGGCGCGGCTGACGCGCGATGCGGTCGGCACGCTCGGCCTGGCACCCGGCCAGCCGGTGTGGGCGCTGGTGAAGTCCATTGCCTTCGACCATGGCGGACCTGCATGAACGCGCCCGATGACCGGAGCGCCGCAGGGCGCGGAGGTTTGAACCAGCCGCGCGAACATGCGCCCGATGATCGGAGCACCACGTCAGTCGCAGCGTTGTAATATGCTCTGCTCAACGCAAAGTTGTGATACTTCCAGCGACTACCAGCGCCTGCCGATACCACCCAGGCTGCGAGGAGCAGATGCCGTGTCCCGCCGATCGCCGTACCGCGCCGCCGAACGCCTCCTTCGCGCCGCGGCGGTCCTGCTGGTCATGGTCCTGGCCGGCGCGGCCCTCCCCGCCCGCGCGGAGGAGGCGGTCATCCGGCTGAAGATCGCGGGTGGCCTGGCCGATCTCAGCCAGTATGTGCGCCATGAGGAACCCTTCTGGTCCCGACGGGTGCCGGAGCTGACCGGCGGCCGGGTCCGCGCGGAGATCGCCCCCTTCGACCGCAGCGGCATCCGCGGGCAGGAGATGCTGCAGCTCATCAGGCTCGGAGTCATTCCCTTCGGCCATGTGCTGCTCGGGATGGCCGCCGCGGACGACCCGGAGCTCAACGCAATCGACTTGCCGATCCTGAACCCGGACATCGCCGCGCTGCGCCGGACCGTGGAGCTCTGGCGGCCGCGGCTGGAAGGCCTGCTGCGGGACCGCTACGGGGTCGAGCTGCTGGCCGTCTACACCTATCCGCCGCAGGTGGTGTTCTGCCGCAGGCCCTTCTCCGGCCTCAGCGACCTGGCGGGGCGGCGGGTGCGGACCTCCTCGGTCGCCCAATCGGAGCTGGTCGCCGGGCTCGGCGGCACCCCGGTCGTCATCCCCTTTGCCGCCATCATTCCCGCCATCCGCAGGGATGTGGTGGATTGCGTGATCACCGCCGCCCTCTCCGGCAACGTCATCGGGCTGCATGAGGTGACCACCCACACCTCGCCGCTGGCGATCAGCTGGGGCGTGTCCATCTTCGGGGCCAACCAGGCCGCCTGGGCCGCACTGCCGGAGAGGGTCCGAGATCAGCTGCGGGCCGGGCTGCAGGAACTGGAAGCCGAGATCTGGCAGGTTGCCAGCCGGGACGCGGAGGAGGGACTGGCCTGCAATGCCGGGCGGCCCGGCTGCCGCGAGGGCCGGCGCGGCCGCATGGTCGTGGTCGAGGAGCGCTGGCAGGACGAGGCCCATCGCATGCGGCTGCTGCGCGCCATCGTCCTGCCGAGCTGGATGCGGCGCTGCGGCCCGGACTGCGCCGAGGCATGGAACCGCTTCGGCACGCTCCCCTTCGGCCTCCAGGCGCGGGGCGGGTAGCGGTGCAGGCGCGTCGCCTCCGCCACGCGATCACCCTTTCGACGGCCCTGCTGCTGCTGGGGCTGGCGGTTGGCACCGGCCTGTTGCTGGAGCGCATGCGCCGCACCGCCCATGCCGCCGCGACGGATACGGTGCAGCGCATGGCGCGGGTGGTGGAAGGCACCCTGAACCGGCATTTCCTCTCAGTGGACGGGGTGCTGGCCGGGCTGCCGCCGGTCCTCATCCCTCTGGCGCGTGACGGCCGGGTCGACAGCGCCACGGCGAGCCGGGTGCTGCAGGACCTGAATTTCCAGAATTTCAACTTCCGCGACCTGCTCCTGCTGCGGCCGGACGGGCATCCCTGGGCCGCCGCCCTGCCCGCCTCCCGCGACCGCGCCCTGCCAATCGCGCCCGGTGATGACCCGGACGGGCCGCATCCGGGGGCGGTCGCGATCCTTGGGCCCATTCGGAACCCGCTGACCGGGGAATGGGTGCTGCTCCTGGCCCGGCCGATAACCCTGCCGGGGCCCGGCGACCTGCTGGCGGTGGCGGAGATCCCGGTGCCGCTGATCGCCACCCTGCTGGCGCCGGTCGGCGAGAGCCGGGGGCTGCGCATCTCCGTCGAGCGCGCGGACGGGCAGCTTCTTGCCAGCCTGCCGCATGACGAAACCCGCATCGGAACACGGCTGGAGCACAACGAGGTCATCCATGCAGCCAGGGGCGTGGCGACCGAGATGCGCGGCCGCTTCACCGAAGGCCCGGTGATCGCCGCGGCACGGGCGACGCTCTATCCGGACATCCTGGTCGTCGCCAGCTATGAATCGGCGGCTGCCTTCGCGGAGTGGTCCGCCGACCGGCGGCGCCTGCTGATCGTGGCCGGCGGCAGCGCGGTGTTCCTTTTCGCCCTCGCCCTCGCCCTGAATGCGGCCCTGCGGCAGCGGGAGCGGACCGAGGCGGAGCGCGCCCGGGCGCGCGCCCTGCTGGAGAGCGCGATCGAATCCATGTCCGACGGCTTCGTCATGTTCGATGCCGAGGACCGGCTGGTGATCTGCAACCAGCGTTACCGCGACCTCTACGCCGTCAGCGCGCCCTTCATCGTGCCGGGCGCGCATTTCGACGACATCATCCGGGAAGGCGCCAAGCGCGGCCAGTACCCGCAGGCAGGCGAGGACATCGAGGCCTTCGTGGCGGAGGTCCGCGCCTGGCACCGCGGCGACAACCCGCCGATGGAGCGGCTGCTGCCCGATGGCCGCTGGATCCTGGTGACGGAGCGGCGCACGCCGGATGGCGGGACGGTCGGCATCCGCACCGACATCACCGCGCAGAAGCGTGCCATGGCGGACCTGGCCGCGGCGCGCGACGCGGCGGCCGCGGCGACCGAGGCGAAGTCCCGCTTCCTCGCGCATATGAGCCATGAGCTGCGCACCCCGCTGAACAGCGTGCTCGGCCTGGCGCAGGCACTGGCCCAGGATCCCGGCCTCACCGACGAGCAGCGGGAGCGGGCGCAGACGCTGGAGGCTGCCGGGCGCCACCTCGTCGCCGTCGCCAATGACGTGCTCGATTTGGCCAAGGTGGAGGCCGGCCGGCTGGAGCTGCGCCTCGCCACCACCGCCCTGCCCGCCCTGCTGGAGAGCTGCATCGCCTTGACCGAGCCGGCGGCGGCGGCGAAGGGCATCCGGCTCGGCTCCGTCCTGGACGGCGGCCTGCCGCCTCTGGTCATGGCCGACCAGACCCGTCTGCGGCAATTGGTGCTCAATCTGCTGTCCAATGCGGTGAAATTCACCCCCGTCGGCGGCCAGGTGGAGTTGCGCGCCTTCCCGCTGCCGGGCGCCGAGGCCTCCGGCCGCCCCCTCGTCCGGATCGAGGTGCGGGACAATGGCCCGGGCGTGCCGGCGGAGGCCCGCTCCGCCATCTTCGCTGATTTCGTCCAGCTCGATCGCGGCGGGATGCTGGGCGGCGCCGGCCTTGGCCTCGCCATCGCAGCGCATATCGTGGAGCGGATGCAGGGCCGCATCGGCTGCGAGGACAATCCCGCCGCGCCGGAAGGCCATGGCGCGCTGTTCTGGGTGGAACTGCCGCTGGCAGTCGCGGCGCCGCAGTTGCGGTCGGCCGAGCCGACGGCCCCGGCCCCGGCCCGGACGGGCCTGCGGATCCTGGTCGCCGATGACGTGCCCGCCAATCTCGCCGTCGCCCGGGCGCTGCTGGAATCGGCCGGGCACAGCGTGGATTGCGTCTCCGACGGCGCTGAGGCGGTGCAGGCGGCGGCCGAGGCGGCGCCCGGCCGGCGCTATGATGCCATCCTGATGGATCTGATGATGCCGGGAATGGACGGGCAGGAGGCGACGCGGCGGATCCGGGCCCTGCCGGGTGCCGCCGGCCGGGTGCCGATCCTGGCGGTCACTGCCAGCGCCTTCGCCGAGGATGTCGAGGCCTGCCGCGCCGCAGGGATGGATGGGCATCTCGCCAAGCCGATCGAGCGGGACAAGCTGATCGCCACGCTGGACCGGCTGACCGCCGGCACCGGGCCGGCCACGGGCGGGGAATTCGCCGCCCTGCCGCTGCTGACCCGCACCAGCGGGATCCCGCTCGCCGTGCCGGGCCTGGACCCCCAGGCGGCGCGGAGCCTGGCCGGCGAGTTCCTGCGGGAGATCCGAGAGGCCGCGGCCCTGCTGCAGGATGCAGCGGCCGATGCGGTGGAGGAGGTGGTCCCGGCGGCGCACCGCCTGGCCGGGGCGGCCGCGACCCTCAATGCCCCCCGCCTGGCGACGGCGGCCCGGCGGCTGCAATCTGAGGCACGGAAACTGTCCACGGCGGACGCCCTGGCGCTGCGCGCGGCGGTGCTGGCCATAGCCGAGGAAACCGGCGCCGCGCTGGAGCGGGCGCTGGGCAGCCCGGCCGAGAGCGGGCGGCGCGGCATCGCGGCGGCCTGATCCGCGCAGGGGCACCCCGGTTGCGGCAGGCGGCCCCTTCCCCTATACGCGCCCTTCCCGCGGCCGGTCGGCATCGGCTGCCCTGTCCTCGCGAGCGCGCCATGAAGTCCGACATCCATCCCGATTACCACGAGATCACCGTCGTCATGACCGACGGGACCACCTTCAAGACGCGGTCCTGCTACGGGAAGCCGGGCGACACGCTGCGCCTCGACATCGACCCGAAGTCGCACCCGGCCTGGACGGGTGTGCAGCGCATCATCGACACCGGCGGCCAGGTGGCGAAGTTCAACAAGAAGTTCGCCGGCATCGGCCTCCGCCGGAAGTAAATCCCGCCCGGCCGTGCTGGATCCGGATCGAAGCGCCGCCCTCTTGAACCGGGGGCGGCGCTTTCCAATTTCAGCGATGCCAAGGGGCGCCCTGACGGGGTCCCAGGCGCGGTTCCTCTCCGCATGGCGCCCGGTCGGGGCCAGGCGGGCGGGCCGCAGGCAACAACGGACCTTGCTTCCTGAAGGAGGTTCCGAGCGATGAACGCTCTTGATCTGTCTCCACTTTTCCGCACCGCCATCGGCTTCGACCGTCTCGCCCGCATGCTGGAGGCGGCGCGCAGCACGGCGGACACCCAGACCTACCCGCCCTACAACATCGAGAAGACCGGTGAGGACAGCTACGTCCTGACCATGGCCGTCGCCGGCTTCGGCCCGAACGACCTCGAGATCGTTGCGCGGGAGAACACCCTGACTGTTTCCGGCCGCGCGCCGCAGCCCGCGGAAGGCCGCGCCTTCCTGCATCGCGGCATCGCCGGCCGCGCCTTCGAGCGCCGCTTCGTGCTGGCCGACCACATCGTGGTGGAGGGCGCGAACCTGGAGAACGGCCTGCTGCAGCTCAAGCTGAAGCGCGAGGTGCCGGAGGCGCTGAAGCCCCGTCGCATCGCCATTCAGGCCGGCCAGCCGGCGCAGCCTGCCATCGCCAATGAGCAGGCGCCGCAGGACAAGGCCGCCTGACCGGCGCGACAGCGACGGCAAGTTTAGGGCCGGCGGGGCGACCCGCCGGCCCTTTTGCGTGTCACCGGCCCTCGGTCAGCCGCCGCATGATGCGCGAGCCGAACAGCAGCAGCGGCAGGGCGAAGCCGGCCATGCCCGCCGCCACCGCGAGGAACAGGCCGGGCAGCCCCGCCCCCGCGGCCAGCGCCAGCGCCCCGCCGCCCGCCAGGATGAGCAGGCGGAGCGCCCCCGCCCCCGCCGGCAGACCCGCCCGCCCCGCGCCGAGCAGCGCGAAGCCCAGGCCGAGCGCCAGGCCCAGCAGCGGCATCGCCGGCCCGATCAGCCGCAGGTAGAGCACCCCCGCCCCGACCGCCTCGGCATCCGCCAGGAACAGCCGCATCCAGGCACCCGGCAGCAGCAGCGCCACCGCGCCGAAGCCGAGGCCGATGCCGCCCGCCAGCAGCGCCCCGGCCCGCGCCGCCGCCAGCGCCCTCTCACCCAGCCCGGCGCCGAGATTGGCGGCGACCAGCGCGATCACCGCCGATCCGAAGGCGAAGGTGATCGGAAGCTGCAGCAATTCCAGCCGCTGCGCCGCGCCATAGCCGGCCAGCACCGCCGCGCCGAAGCCGGCGACCAGCGCCGTGGCCGCCATCGCCGTCGCCTGGAGCAGCAGGATGGTGAGCACGGCCAGCAGGCCGACCCGCAGCACCCCGCGCATGGCCGCCAGCCGTGGCGCCAGCGCGCCATGGCGCAGCTTGGCCCCGGCCTGCGGGCTGCACAGCCATGCCAGCAGCACCGCCGCTCCGGTGCCATAGGCGGCGAGCACCCCGATCGCCGCACCCCGCACCCCCATGGCCGGGAAAGGCCCCCAGCCCAGGATCAGGGCGGGGGAGAGCAGCAGGTGCACCGCCTCCCCCGCCACGATGGCCCCGGCCGAGACCGCCATGGCGCCGGTGCCGCGCACCGCATTGGCCAGCAGGTTCATCAGCCAGACCAGCCCGATCCCGGCGAAGACCAGGGTGGAATAGGCATTGGCGGCCTCCAGCGCCGGCCCGGTCGCGCCCAGCGCGGCCCAGAGAGAGGGCCCGGCCGGCAGCATCACCGCCGCACTCGCCAGCCAGGCCGCCATGGCCAGCCACAACGCCTGCGCCGCCAGCGCATCCGCCGCCTCCCGGTCCCCGGCGCCGAGGCTGCGCGCCACTGCCGCCGCCACGCCGGTGCCGAAGCCGCTGGCCGAGACCATCTGCACCAGCAGCAGCAGGGGAAAGACCAGCGAGACCCCGGCCAGCGCCTCCGGCCCCAGCCAGCCGATGAAAACCGCATCGGCGGCGATAAAGCCGATGCGTGCCGCCGCCTCCGCCAGATTAGGTGCGGAGAGGCGCAGCAGCACCGGCAGCACCGGGCCTTCCAGCATCAGCCGCGCGCGCGGCGGGATGCGTGTCAGCCCCACCCCTTCCCCTTCGACCAGAACCTGTCCGCCATCCGCCATGCGGGCCTCCTGCCATCGCGCGTGTGGGCGGCATCCTGGGCAGCAGGCGCGGTGCGGCGCGATTACCTGCCAGGTAGCAGCCGTGCGGTTCCGGACGCGCTAGGATGCAGGGCATGGACGGAACCAGCCTGTCGCAGACCGGGCCTGATACGCCGGTCGGTGCCCTGCTCGCCCGGGCGCGGCGCGCGCGCCGGGTCAGCCAGCTCGATCTCGCCGGGGAGGCTGGGGTCTCGGCCCGGCATCTCAGCTTCATCGAAACCGGCCGCGCCCGGCCGAGCCGGGCCCTGGTGCTGCGGCTCTGCGAGGCGCTCGGCGTGCCGCCGCGCGACACCGATGCCTTCCTGCTCGCCGCCGGCTTCGCCCCGGCGCATCGGGAGACGCCGCTGGAGGCCCCGGCCATGGCCGAGGTGCTGGCAGCGCTGCGGCTGCTGCTCGGGAAGCATCCGCTGCCGGGCGCCGCCTTCGATGCGCGCTGGGACCTGGTGATGGCGAATGAGGGCTATGCCGCGGCGGTGGATGCCTGCCTGGCAGACGGCCTGGATCCGGCGGTGGGGACGGGGCCGATCCCGCGCCTGGCGCTGCTGCCGCAGCCGCGGCTGAACATGCTGCGCCTGCTCTGCCACCCGCAGGGGGCACGGAAGCGGCTGGCGAATTGGCCGGAGGTGGCGCGGGCGCTCCTCGAACGGGTGATGCGGGAAGCGCGGAACATCACCGACCCGGCCCGCCGCCCGCCGCTGGAGGAGGCGCTGGCCTATCCCGGCGTGGCGCGGCTGCTGCGCGGGGAGCGGCCCGGCCCGGCCGCGGCGCTGGTGGTGCCGGTGGAATTCCTGCTGCCCGGCGGCGGCACGGCGCGCTTCCTCACCACCATCGCAACGCTCGGCACGGCGCAGGACCTGACCCTGCGGGAGCTGCGGATCGAGACCTACCACCCGGCGGAGGGCTGAAGCCGCCGGGGCTGGGGCCGGCCGCTACTGCTCCGGCCGGCGGAAGAAGGCGTCTGCGGCGCTGCGCTGGGCCTGCCGCGCGGCGATCGCCGCCTCGGCCCGGGCGATCTCCGCCTGGAGGGCGGCGATGTAGGCGCGCAATTCCTCCACCCCCAGCCCATCCAGCGGCAGCGGGGTGAAGCGGGCGGGCGGCCGCGGGCGCTCCTCATCCTCCATCATGCGCAAACTCCTTTCGTTCCGGGCTTTGACCCTGGGGGGGGCCACCTCTATATGCCATGCGACGCCGCGGCGAATGCCCCCCGGGTGCCTCCGGCACCGCCGAGAAGGTTCTGTTCCATGGTCCAGCCCCTGATGCCGAAGGCCACCGCCGTGTGGCTGATCGAAAAGACTTCCCTCAGCTTCGAGCAGATCGCCGATTTCGTGGGCATGCACCCGCTGGAGGTGCAGGCGATCGCGGATGGGGAGGTTGCGCAGGGCATCATCGGCTACGACCCCGTCCAGCACGGCCAGTTGACGCGGGAGGAGATCGCCCGCTGCGAGGCCGACCCGAATGCCAGGCTGCGGATGGTCGAGCCGACCCTGCCCTTGAGCAAGCAGCGCGGCAAGGGCGCCCGCTACACTCCGATCTCCAAGCGCAACGACCGGCCGGACGCGATCGCCTGGCTGCTGCGCCACCATCCGCAACTGACCGATGCGCAGATCAGCAAGCTCCTCGGCACCACCAAGGAGACGATCGCCAAGGTGCGGGACCGCACCCATTGGAACAGCGCGAACATCAAGCCGCGCGATCCGGTGATCCTCGGCCTCTGCACCCAGTCGGACCTGAACGCGGCACTGGCCGCGGCCGGGGATCGTCCGGCAGCAAGCCCGCCGCCGCATGATGCCTCCGAGGAGGATGCGGCCTGAATAGCCCCAATGGCCGGAGCGCCTTCGGGGTCTGAAGCGGCGGCGCCAGCCTGCAGTGGCCAATGCCGTATGCCGCAAGGCCGGCGGATTCAGCCTTCCGAACCCGCCGGCCGGCGTAATGCCGCCCTCCGGGTCAGTTCCGCTCCCGGCGCAGCCGCTCGATTTCCTCCTTCACCCGGAGTTTCTCCCGTTTGAGCCGGGTGATTTCCAGTTCATTGGGGCGTGGCCGGGCATCCTCCTGGGTGATCTGCCGCTCCAGATTCGCGTGCCGCTCCTCCAGTGACCGGAGCCTCGGCGATTGCATCATGCGAGCTTCTCCTTCCCAGTGATCGGCGCGGCGAGCCAGCCGGCTGCCCGTGCTGTTACACCCGCGCCAAGCATGATATTGGCCCGAACATCCGGGTTGCATCCCTCCCCCCGTCCCCCGAGCCAGGCACCGATGCTCGACGACCGCGATTCCTTGTTGCGCCGCCTGCATGAACTGCGGAGCGAGCACCGCGACCTCGACACCGTCATCGCCAGGCTCGATGGCCAGCATGTCGATCAACTTCAGGTGCAACGCCTGAAGAAGCGCAAGCTGAAGCTGAAGGACGAGATCGCCTGGCTGGAGAGCCGCCTTGTCCCAGACATCATCGCCTGAAGCTCCCCCCGCCGCCCCCCTGGTCGGCATCATCATGGGCAGCCGCTCCGACTGGGAGACGATGCGCCACGCGGCGGAGACGCTGGAACGCCTCGGCGTCCCGCACGAGACCCGCGTGGTCTCCGCCCACCGGACACCGGACCGGCTCTTCGCCTATGCCGAGGGTGCCCGCGCGCGCGGGCTGAAGGTCATCATCGCCGGCGCCGGCGGGGCGGCGCATCTGCCGGGCATGGCGGCCGCCAAGACCGCGCTGCCGGTGCTCGGCGTGCCGGTGGAGAGCCATGCGCTGAAGGGCATGGACAGCCTGCTCTCCATCGTCCAGATGCCCGGCGGCGTGCCGGTCGGGACGCTGGCCATCGGCAAGGCAGGCGCCATCAACGCGGCTCTGCTGGCCGCAGCCATCCTGGCCCTGTCCGACCCCGCCCTCGCCGCGCGCCTGGATGCCTGGCGCATGGCGCAGACCGAAAGCGTGCCGGAGTTGCCAGAGTGAGTTTTCCGCTTCCGCCGGGTGCCACCATCGGCATCCTGGGCGGTGGCCAGTTGGGGCGCATGTCGGCCATGGCCGCCGCCCGGCTCGGCTATCGCTGCCATGTCTATGCGCCAGAGGCCGACAGCCCGGGCATGCAGGTCGCGGCCGCCGCCACCGTCGCGCCCTATGAGGACCGGGCGGCGCTCGCGGCCTTCGCCGCGGCGGTGGATGTCGTGACCTTCGAGTTCGAGAATGTCCCGGCCGAGACCCTGGCCGCCCTCGCCCCCCTCGCCCCCTGCCGGCCGGGGGTGGAGGTGCTGCGCATCTGCCAGGACCGGCTGGAGGAGAAAGCCTTCCTGGAACGCGCCGGCGTGCCGGTGGCGCCCTGGCGGCCGGTGCGGTCGGAGGCGGAACTGACGGCTGCCATCGCTGAGATCGGCTTGCCGGCGGTGCTGAAAACCACGCGCCTCGGCTATGACGGGCGCGGCCAGGCGGTGCTCCGCCAGCCGGAGGACGCCGCGGCGGCCTGGGCGCGGCTGGCGCCGAAGCCGCTGATCCTGGAGGGCTTCGTCCCCTTCGCGGCGGAGGTCTCGGCCATCGCCGCGCGCGGGGCGGATGGCTCGCTCGCGGTCTATGACGCGGTGGAGAACCGGCACCGCCACCACATCCTCGACCTCTCCTTCGCCCCGGCGCGGCTGCCGCCCGAGGCGGCTGAGGCGGCGCGCCGCCATGCCGGGCGGGTGGCTGAGGTGCTGGACCTGGTCGGCGTGCTGGCGCTGGAGATGTTCCTGCTGCCCGACGGCACGCTGCTGGGCAACGAGATCGCGCCGCGGCCGCATAATTCCGGGCACTGGACCATCGATGCCTGCATTGCCAGCCAGTTCGAGCAGCATGTGCGCGCCGTGGCCGGCCTGCCCCTGGCCGATCCCGCGCGGCATCATGACGCGGTGATGCGCAACCTGGTGGGGCCGGAGGGGATGGCACGCTGGCCGGAATTGCTGACCCGGCCCGATGTGGCGCCACATCTCTACGGCAAGGCGGAGGCCCGGCCGGGCCGGAAGCTCGGCCATGCCACGCGGCTCCTCCCTATCGGCAGCCTGGCCGGGCTGAGCGAGGCCGAGGCGCTGTCCGGGCTGTAGCAGAGACTCGCAGCGCCATGCGGCATTCTCGAAACAGAGACGCAGAGCCTTCTTCGACTGGGATCGGGCCGACCTGACCGACCGCGCCCGGCGGCAGATCATCGCCGAGGCGGCGCAGAACGCCCGCCGGGTGCAGACCACCCGCATCGAGGTGGCCGGCCATGCCGACCGCCCCGGCTCTGCGCAGTACAATCAGCGCCTGTCGCTGCGCCGCGCCGAGACGGTGGCCGCCGAGCTGGTCCGGCACGGCATCAGCCGCAACGAGATCGTCGTCCAGGCCTTCGGCGAGAGCCGCGCGCTGGCCAACCCTTTGGGGTAATGTGCTACCTTTCCAGGCTGTGACGGATTTGCCATGCTGCCCTGTGGCGTCTTCGCCACATCGGTTCGGAATCGGTCGTTGCCCAGGTGTCCATGAGGTTCAGCCGGTGTTACGTTGCTGGCACGCAGCGTCGGGGCCGGCCTTCTGCGGATCGGCGCGGCGATTGCGATTGTGGGATCGAGGAGAGACAGGAATGAGCCTCAGGAAGGCCCTTCTGGCCGCGACGGTGCTGGCGCTGCCGGTGGCCGCGCAGGCGCAGCCCGTGACCGGCCTGTATGTGGGCGCCGGCGCCGGCCTGAACTTCCATCAGGAATCCGACGTCAACGGCGGCAGGATCCGCTACAAGGATGTCGGTGGCGTCGGTCTGGCCAGCATCGGCTGGGGCTTTGGCAACGGTCTCCGCGCCGAGATCGAGGGCAACTACCGGCAGAATGCGGTCTCGAGGCTGCAGGGCAGCGGTGTCCGCTCCACCTCGGCCGGTGGCCGCCTCCACAACTACGCCGTGATGGCGAATGTCCTGTATGACATCAACATCGCCGGCTTCCCGGTGGTGCCCTATGTCGGCGTCGGTGCCGGCTATGGCTGGGTTGATGCGGATAGGGTGCGGGCCAGCGGCCCGGGTGGGGCGACCCTGACCATCAACGACACCGCCGGGCACTTCGCCTATCAGGGCATCCTTGGCGCGGCCTACAACATCCCCGGCGTGCCTGGCCTGGCGATCACCGGCGAGTACCGCTTCTTCGGCACGCTGGAGCCGCGCCTGAACGCGCAGGTCCGGACGGGTGGCCCGAACGGCCCGATTGTCGCCTCCGGCAGGGTCGAGCCGACCAACTACAACCACAGCGTCCTGCTTGGCGTTCGCTACAACTTCGGCGCGCCGCGCCCGGCGCCGGTGGCGCAGCCGGCCCCGGCCGCCCCGCCGGCCCCGCAGATCGCCCGCACCTACCTGGTCTTCTTCGACTGGGATCGGGCCGACCTGACCGACCGCGCCCGGCAGATCGTCGCCGAGGCGGCGCAGAACGCCCGCCGGGTGCAGACCACCCGCATCGAGGTGGCCGGCCATGCCGACCGCTCCGGCTCGGCACAGTACAACCAGCGCCTGTCGCTGCGCCGCGCCGAGACGGTGGCCGCCGAGCTGGTCCGGCACGGCATCAGCCGCAACGAGATCGT
>CALGVL010000424.1 GCA_937930165.1 uncultured Acetobacteraceae bacterium | reverse complement strand
CGCCATGGTCGAGCTGAAGGCCCGCTTCGACGAGGAGCGCAACATCGCCCTGGCGCGCGAATTGGAAGCCGCCGGCGTGCAGGTGGTCTATGGCTTCGTGGACCTGAAGATCCACGCCAAGGTGTCGCTGGTGGTGCGGCGGGAGGGCAATGCGCTGCGCTCCTACGCGCATTTCGGCACCGGCAACTACCACCCGATCACGGCGCGGGTCTATACCGACCTCTCCTTCTTCACCGCCGATCCGGCGCTGACGCGCGATGCCGCCAAGCTGTTCAACTACATGACCGGCTATGCCCGGCCGGAGACGATGGAGGCGCTGGCCTTCTCGCCTTTGACCATCCGGCCGACCCTGCTCGGCCTGATCGAGCAGGAGATCCGCTTCGCGCGGGAGGGCAAGCCGGCCGGCATCTGGATCAAGATGAACAGCCTGGTGGACGAGCAATTGATCGACGCCCTCTACCGCGCCAGCCAGGCCGGGGTGCGGGTGCAGGGGGTGATCCGCGGCATCTGCTGCCTGCGCCCCGGCGTGCCCGGCCTGTCCGAGAACATCCGCGTGAAGTCCATCGTCGGGCGCTTTCTGGAACATTCCCGCATCTGCGTCTTCGGCAACGGCCACCGGCTGCCCAGCCGCCGCGCCCGGGTCTTCATCTCCTCGGCGGACTGGATGGCGCGGAACATGGACTGGCGCGTTGAGACGCTGGTGCCGGTGGAGAACCCCACCGTGCACGCGCAGATCCTGGATCAGATCATGGTAGTGAACCTGAAGGACACGGCGCAGAGCTGGGAATTGCATGCGGACGGTTCGTGGCGGCGCCTGCCGCCCGGCCTGCACCCCGTCTCGGCGCATGAGTATTTCATGACCAACCCCTCGCTCTCCGGCCGCGGCAGCGCGCTGAACCCGCCGACCCAGCCCCCCGGCCAGGCCAAGCGGCCCCGCCCGAACCGGATGCTTGAGGACTAGGTCCCTTGGACGCGCCTGATTCGGCCTGGCCCGCCCCGGCGCGGGCTGCTGGCGGCCGCCCGCCGCGCTGTGGCGTGGTGGATCTCGGCTCGAACTCCGTCCGCCTCGTGATCTTCGAGGGGAGGGGGCGCAACCCGCAGGCCATCTTCAATGAGAAGGCGGTGCTCGCCCTCGGCCGTGGCCTGCACTCCACGGGGCGGCTGAACGAGGCGGCGATCGGCCCGGCGCTGACGGTGATGGCCCGCTACCACGCCGTCGCCCGCGCCATGCAGGCCGATCCCCTGGAGATCCTGGCCACCTCGGCGGTGCGGGATGCTGCGAACGGCCCGGAATTCGTCTCCGCCCTGCAGGCCCGCATGCCAGGCGTCCCCATCCGCATCCTGAGCGGGGAGCAGGAGGCGCAGCTCTCCGCCGAGGGTGTGCTGATGGGCTTCCCCGGCGCCGAGGGCATCCTGGCCGATCTCGGCGGCGGCTCCGTGGAGGTGGCGCGGCTGGAGTCCGGGCGGGCGCTCCGCACCGCCTCGCTTCCCCTTGGCGTCCTCCGCCTGGCGGAGCGGTCCGGCAATGACGTGTCCCGCGCCCGCTCCATCGTCCAGGAGGAACTGACCCGGCTGCCCTGGCTGGCCGAGGGCGGCGGGCGCGACCTCTACCTTGTGGGCGGCGCCTGGCGGGCCCTGGCGCGCATGCATATCGCCCAGACCGGCTATCCGCTGGCCATCGTCCATCACTACGTGCTGCCGCGGGAGGAGGCGCGGGACCTTGCCGGGGTGGTGACCGCCGCCTCCCGCCGGGTACTGGAGAAGATGCCTGGCGCGCCGCAGAAGCGGCTGATGGACCTGCCCTTCGCCGCCGTGGTCATGCGCCGCCTGCTGCGCGCCACCGGGGCGAGCCGCGTGGTCTTCTCGGCGAACGGCATCCGGGAGGGCTGGTATGCCCGCCTGCTGCCGGAGGCGGTGCGCCAGGCCGACCCGCTTCTCTCCGCGGCGCGGGAACTCGCCCTGAACTGGGGGCGCGACCCCGATCTGCCGCCGGCCCTGCTGGCCTGGACCGACCCGCTCTTCCTCAATGAGAGCGCCACCGACCGCATCCTGCGGGAGGCCGCCTGCTGGATCTCCGACATCGGCAGCCATGACCACCCGGAATACCGGGCGGAACAGGCCTATCTGCGCGTGCTGCGCCAGCATGGGGTGGGGCTGGACCATCACCACCGCGCATTCCTCGCTCTCTGCGCCGCGCTGCGCTACGAGGCCGAGCCTGGCGCGCTGTTCCTGGCCGAGACCCGCGTGCTGCTGGATGTGCCGGCGATCCGCCGGGCGGAGGCGCTGGGGGCAGCGCTGCGGCTGGCCTATACGCTGTGCGGCGGCACCCCGGCGCTGCTCGCCGGCACCAGGCTGGCGCGGCAGGGCGGACGGCTGGTGCTGCGGCTGGCGGAAGGAACCGGCGTCTTCGCCGGAGATAGCGTGCAGCGCCGGGTGGAGGCGCTGGCGGCGACTCTGGGGCTGGAGGCGACGGTGGAGGTGGCGGAGGGCTGAGCCGCATCCCGCGGCCGGCGCCGATTCGCGGCGCTGCCGCGAATGACCGCCGCGCCCTCCGGCGCTCCAGCCTTCGAGACGCTCAATCCGCCCCGATTAGCTTCACCTTCCGGCCTTCGACGCCCAGCGCCAGCTTGCCGGTCTTCAGTGCCAGGGCGGCATTGCCGAAGACCTCCCGCCGCCAGCCATGCAGGGCGGGCAGGTCCGGCCGGTCCTCGGCTGCCAGGCGGTCCAGGTCGTCGCTGCTGGCCAGCAGCTTGGGCGCGACATGGTGCTCCTCGCTCTTGGCGGCCAGCAGCACCTTCAGCAGCGCCACCAGGGCGGGGGAGGGGGAGGGACCGTGGCGGTCCCGCGGCGGTTCCGGCAGTTCCGACTCCGGCAGGGCCTTGGCCGCCTTCAGCGCGGCGATCAGCCCGGCGCCGCTGCGGCCCTTGGCGAAACCCTCCGAGATGCCGCGGGCCCGGGCCAGTTCCGCCGGCGTCTCCGGCCCGGTGGCGGCCAGTTCCAGCAGGGTCTCGTCCTTCACCAGACGCTGGCGGGGGATGTTGATCCGCTGCGCCTCCCGCTCCCGCCAGGCCGCGGCGGCGCGCAGCAGGGCGAGGAAGCGACGGTTATGGGTGCGGGGCCGCAGCCTCTCCCAGGCGGTGTCGGGGTCGATCCGGTAGGTGGCGGGGTCGGTCAGGACCGCCATCTCCTCGGCCACCCAGTCCAGCCGCCCCTCCCGCTCCAGCCGGTCGCGGAGCGCGGTGTAGATGCGGCGCAAATGCGTCACATCCGCCGCCGCATAGGCGATCTGGGCGGCGGAAAGCGGCCGGGCCGACCAGTCCGAGAAGCGATGCGCCTTGTCGATATGCGCCCCGGCCAGCGCCCGGCAGAGCGCATCGTAGCTCACCTGGTCGCCGAAGCCGGCCACCATGGCGGCGACCTGGGTGTCGAAGAGGGGCACCGGCACCGCATCGAATTTCAGCAGGAAGATCTCGATGTCCTGCCGGGCGGCGTGGAACACCTTCACGACATCGGGATCGGCCAGCAGGGCGCCGAGCGGGGCCAGGTCCAGCTCCGGCGCCAGGGCGTCCACGACCGCGACCTCGTGCTCGCCGGCCAGCTGCACCACGCAGAGTTCGGGCCAGTAGGTCCGCTCCCGCATGAATTCGGTATCGACCGTGACGAAGCGTTCCTTGCGCAGGCGCTCGCAGAGCGCGGCGAGGTCGGCGGAATTGGCGATCAGCGTGGGGGCAGGCTCTGGCGCGTGCTGGCGGCGACTCATGTCCGGGGGTTCTAGCCCCGGCGGGGCGGGTGGGAAAGCGCCGGGGCCCAGCGCCTTACCCTCTGGCCGGATACCCCTCCGGCGCGCCAGACTGGCCGGCGGACGGAGGAGCGAGCCATGCAGAAGCGCAAGCTGGGCCGGTCGGGGATCGAGGTGCCCCCGGTCATCTTCGGCGGCAATGTCTTCGGCTGGACGGTGGACCGGGCCACGGGCTTCCGGCTGCTCGATGCCCTGGTGGATGCCGGGCTGAACGCCATCGACACCGCCGATGTCTATTCCGCCTGGGCCCCCGGCCATCAGGGGGGTGAGTCGGAGACGCTGATCGGCGAATGGCTGAAGGCGCGTGGTCGGCGGCAGGAGGTGGTGATCCTGACCAAATGCGGCATGGAGATGCCGGGGCAGGGGAAGGGCCTCTCCCCCGCCTGGATCGCGCAGGCGGTGGAGGCCAGCCTGAGGCGCCTCAACACCGATGTGATCGACCTATACCAGGCGCACAGGGACGACGAATCGACGCCCATCGAGGAAACCCTCGGCGCCTTCGCCCGGCTGATCGAGCAGGGGAAGGTGCGGGCCATCGGCGCCTCCAATTACAGCGCCCCGCGGCTGAAGGCGGCGCTGGAGGCGAGCGCGAAGCACGGCCTGCCCCGCTACGAGAGCCTGCAGCCGCACTACAACCTGATGGAGCGGCAGATCGAGGCCGACCTGCTGCCACTCTGCCGGGAGCAGGAGATCGGGGTCATTCCCTATTATGCCCTGGCCGCCGGCTTCCTGACCGGGAAGTACCGTTCCGAGGCCGACCTTTCCAAGAGCGTCCGCGGTGCCCGCAGCGTGGCGAAATACCTGGATGCGCGCGGGATGCGGGTGCTGGCGGCGCTGGATGCAGTGGCGGCGCGCCTCTCCGCCACGCCGGCCCAGGTGGCCTTGGCCTGGCAGATCGCCAGGCCCGGCATCACCGCCCCGATCGCCAGCGCCACCAGCCTGGAGCAGCTCCAGGATCTGGAAAAGGCCGCGCGCCTGCAACTCGACCGGAGATCGGAAGAGCGTCG
>CALGVL010000423.1 GCA_937930165.1 uncultured Acetobacteraceae bacterium | reverse complement strand
CACCGGGGCCAGCACCACTTTCAGGCCGAGCCGCCGCACCGCCGCCCCCAGCGCATGGTCGTCCGCCAGCAGGTCCACCAGGGCGGCGAAGCCGCCGAGCCGGGCCAGGGTTTCCGCCCGCAGCGCCATGGTCGCGCCGTAGCAGCCATAGGCGCGGCCCATGCTCTCCCCCAGCGCGGCATTGGGCAGGAATTGCCAGTCTATGCCGAGGGCGGCGAGGCGCGACCACAGCCCCCGATCAGCCGGCTCCCCCCGGTAGAGGCAGGTGACCAGCCCCACCGCGGGATCGGCCAGCGGCGCCGTCACCGCGCCCAGCCAGAAGGGGGGCACGCGCATATCGGCATCCGCCACCACCAGCACCGGATGCCGCGCCAGCCCCTCCAGATTGATGAGCTGCGACACCTTGCGATTCGGCCCATGCAGCCGCGGGTCGCGGACCAGCCGGGCCGGGATGCCGGGCGCGGCGGCCATCGCCGACTCCGCCACCGCCGCTGCCGGGTCGGCGGGATCGCGCACCGCGAACAGCACCTCGAAGGGTGCCGCATGGTCCTGCGCCAGGGTGGAGACAAGATTCGCCTGGAGCCCCGGCTCCGCCCCATGCAGCGGCTTCAGGACGCTCGCGGCCAGGGCGGGGCCGGGCAGCGGCGCGGCGGCCAGGGCGGCCAGACGCCATGCCGCCCGCGCCGCCAGCCCGGCGAGGACCGCCCCCACCAGAGCCAGCAGCCCGGCCAGGAGGCCGATGCCGTGCAGGAAGGCCTCAGCCATTCCCGCCGCTCCATATGATTGTGCGTCGCGGAAACGCGGAGGGTTGCGCTAGCTTGCGTCTCTTTCCGCAGGCGAAGTACCTCATGCCCCGATCCACCGCCACAATTCTGCGCCCCCTCGCCGTCCTGCTGGCCGCCATGCTGCTCCAGGCCTGTGCCGGGAGCGGAAACGGATCGCAACAGGCGGCCACCGGCGCGCCGGCCGCGGCATCCCCCGCCGGGGGCCGCCCTTCCCTGACGGAGCAGGGCGATCCGCTGGAATCCGTCAACCGCGAGATCCTCGATTTCAATCTCACGGTCGATGACCACGCCATCAGGCCGGTCGCGGAATTCTACCGGGACAGTCTCGGCCCCTGGGTGCGGACCCGCATCCGCAACGTCATCCGCAACATGGACGAGCCGCGCTACATGGCGAACAGCCTGCTGCAGGGCCAGCCGCTGCTGGCCGGCCAGACCCTGATGCGCTTCGTCATCAACTCCACCCTCGGCCTCGGCGGCCTGTTCGACCTGGAGCAGTTCGGCGGGCCGCCCCGGACGGAGCGCGATTTCGGCCAGACGCTCTATGTCTGGGGCCTGCCGGCCGGGCCCTATCTGATGCTGCCGATCCTCGGCCCGTCCAACCCGCGGGACACGGTGGGCTATGTCACGGACGGCTTCATGAACCCGTTCAATTGGCTGATGCCCTTATATGGCGGTGCCGCGCGCGGCGTGGTGGACGGCATAGACACCCGGGCCGAGAACATTGAAGCACTGGACGAGCTGCGCGCCGGCTCGCTCGACTTCTATGCCCGGCTGCGCAGCGTCTGGCAGCAGCGCCG
>CALGVL010000422.1 GCA_937930165.1 uncultured Acetobacteraceae bacterium | reverse complement strand
GTGTGCTCTTCCGATCTCCATCGACCTGCCCGAGACGGTGGTGCTGGAGGTGACCGAGGCCGACCCGGTGGTGAAGGGCCAGACCGCCGCCAGCAGCTACAAGCCCGCGGTGCTGTCGAACGGCGTCAAGACCATGGTTCCGCCCTTCGTCACCGCCGGCGAGAAGATCGTCGTGAAGACCGAGGACGCTTCCTATGTGGAGCGGGCGAAGGGCTGAGGCGTTAGGCCCCATCTGACATGGCCTCCTCCCCCCGCCTCTCCCCCGCCCTGAATGTTGTGGTCGCCGCCGTGCAGAAGGCTGGCCGGCGGCTGCTGCGCGATTTCGGGGAGGTGGAGCAGCTTCAGGTCAGCGTGAAGGGACCCGGCGATTTCGTCTCCCAGGCCGATATGCGGGCGGAGGAGACGCTGCGCCGGGAGCTGTCCCGCGCCCGGCCGAATTTCGCCTTCCTGATGGAGGAATCCGGCAGCCACGGCGCGGAGGACTGGGAATGGCGCTGGGTGGTCGATCCGCTGGACGGCACCACGAACTTCCTGCACGGCATCCCGCACTGGGCGGTCAGCGTCGGCATCGAGAAGCGGACCGGCCCGGATACCTCCGAAATCGTCGCCGGCGTCATCTACAACCCGGCGGCGGATGAGATGTTCTGGGCCGAGAAGGGGATGGGCGCCTTCCTGAACGACCGCCGCCTGCGCGTCTCCGGCCGGAAGGACATGCGGGAGGCGGTCTTCGCCACCGGCATCCCCTTCGCCGGCGTGCCGCGCAAGGCGGAATTCAGCCAGATCCTGGCGCGGATCATGCCGCAGGTGGCCGGCGTCCGCCGCTTCGGCGCGGCGGCGCTCGACCTCGCCTGGACAGCCGCTGGCCGGTATGACGGCTACTGGGAACTCGGCCTGAAAAAGTGGGACATGGCGGCGGGGCTGGTGATCCTGCGGGAGGCCGGCGGCTTCGCCACCGACCCCGAGGGTGGCGACCCCTATGCGGAGGGCAATGTCGTCGCCGGCAACCCCGCCCTGCATGGCAGGCTGCGGGAGGTGGTGGCGGAGGGCATCGCCGCCGCCAGGCGCCCCTCCCGCCCGGCCGAGGTGCCGGCGCCCCCGGCCTGATGGGTCCGGCACCGCGGCTGCAATGGACGCCCGGCGGGCCGCTGGCATAGGGTGCGCCTGATGCCTTCCCTGTCCGTCCTTCTGGCGCGCCGCGTCCTGCTCCGCACCGCCCTGGGCCTGCTGGCCGCTGGACCCGGCCTGGCGCAGCCGCGCGCCGATGCGCCGGCGGCCGCGGATCCCGCCGGGGCCCAGGAGGCTGGTCCCATCCCGGCGCCGCCGGCCGAGGCGCCGCCGGAGCCCGCGCGGCTCTCCCCCACCCCCACCCCCATGGCGGTGCCGGGGCCGGAGACGCCGCTCGCACTGCCCAGTGGGATGGAAGCGCTGCCCCAGGGGGGCTGGCGGGTCCATTTTGCCCCGGGCCGGCTGGGCCTGGCGGAGAGCGCCACCGCCACCCTGGCCGAACTCGGCCGCCGCCTCGCCGCCCGGCCGCAGGGACGCATCACGCTTTATGCCCAGGCCAGCGGGCCGGAGGCCGATGTCTCCGCCGCCCGGCGCGCCAGCCTGGCCCGGGCGCTGGCCGTGAAGCAGGCCCTGGCCACGGGCGGACTGCCGCCGACCCGCATTGATGTCCGCCCCATGGGACGGACGGAGGAGGCGGTGGACGCGGTGGATGTACAGCCGCCCGAAGCCAGGCGCGCCGCAGGATGAGTCCCGCCGCATGACCCCTCCGCTCCGCTATCTCTGGCGCATGCTCGGCTTCCTGGCCGTGGTCCTGGCCGTCGCCGTGCTGCTCGGCGAACGCCTGGTGCATGCCTTCGCCACCAACCCGGTGCTGAACAGCCTGATCATCGGCGTGCTGCTGGTCGGCATCGCCTGGAACCTGCGGCAGGTGCTGATGCTGCGGCCGGAGGTGGACTGGCTGGAGAATTTCCGCGCCCCCAAGCTCGGCGCCCCGGCCCGGCCCGCGCCGCGGCTGCTCGGGCCGATGGCCAGCATGTTCGCGGCGCGGCGGCTGGACCGGCTCTCGATCTCGGCGCCGGCGATGCGCAGCGTGCTGGACGGCATCGCTTCCCGCCTCGACGAGTCGCGCGAGCTGTCGCGCTACATGACCGGGCTGCTGATCTTCCTCGGCCTGCTCGGCACCTTCTGGGGGCTGCTGCTGACCATCGGCGCGGTCTCCGATGTCATCGGCGGCATGTCGGTGGGGTCGGGGGACCTGAACCAGCTCTTCAGCCAGCTCAAGACCGGGCTGGCGCAGCCGCTGAAGGGCATGGGGACGGCCTTCTCCTCCTCGATGCTGGGCCTGGCCGGGGCGCTGGTGCTGGGCTTCCTGGACCTCACCGCAGGGCAGGCGCAGAACCGCTTCTACAACGAGCTGGAGGAATGGCTGGCGGGCATCACCCGTCTCTCCTCCGGCGTGCTGGGGCCGGAGGGGGAGGGCGGCAGCGTGCCCGCCTATGTCCAGGCGCTGCTGGAGCAGACCGCCGAGAACCTGGAGGGGCTGCAGCGCATCCTCGCCCGCGGCGAGGAGGGGCGCGCTGCCACCAGCCAGGCCATGACCACCCTGGCCGAGCGGCTCTCCGTCCTGACCGACCAGATGCGCGCCGGCCAGACCCTGATGCTGCGCGTCGCCGAGCAGCAGGCCGCCCTGGCCCCGGCGCTGCAAAGACTGGCCGAGGCGCAGGCGGAGGGCGCGATCGACGAGCAGACACGCGCGCATCTGCGCAATGCGGAGATCTACCTCGCCCGGCTGCTGGAGGAGGTGGCCCAGGGCCGCGCCCAGGCCACGGCGGAGATCCGCAACGAGATCAAGGTGCTGGCCCGGACCATCGCCGCCCTGGCGGAGGAGGCGCCGCGGTGACGCGGCGCGCCGCGCCATGGCGGTGAGGCTTGGCCGGCGGGGGCGCGGCGGCGGGCTGGATGCCTGGCCGGGCTATGTGGACGCGCTGTCCACGCTGCTCATGGTCATCATCTTTGTCCTGCTGGTCTTCGTGCTGGCCCAGGGCTTCCTGTCCGTCGCGCTCTCCAGCCGCGACCGGGCGCTGGACCGGCTGAACCGGCAGGTCTCGGAACTGGCCGAGATGCTGGCCCTGGAGCGCGGCCAAGCGCAGGAGCTGCGCAACAGCCTCTCCCGCACCGCCGAGGAATTGCGCGCCGCCGCCGCCGCGAGGGATGCGCTGACCGCCCAGCTCCGCGACACGCGGGAGGAGCGCGACCGCCTTTCCGCCGAGCGCGACGCGGCGCTGGGCGAACGGGACCGGCTGACGGCGCGGCTGGCGGATCTGGAACTCGCCAGCCGCGGCAGCGCCGAGCGCATGGCCTCGCTGGAGCAGCAATTGGCCGAGGCGCTGCGCCGGGCCGAGGCAGCGGGGGGCGACGCCGCCCAAACCGTCCGCCGCCTGACCGAGACCAGCCGCGGGCTGGAGGCCGAGCGCACGGCGCGGCAGCAGGCGGAGGCGCGCGCCGCCGATCTCGACCGGCAGCTGACGGAATCCCGGGGCGCGGTGGAGACAGCGCAGCAGGAATTGGCCGGGCTGGCCCGCCAGTTGCAGGAGGCCAGGGCGCAGCTTGCCGAGACGCAGCGGCAACTGGCGGCGATGCAGCAGGCCAAGGCGGAACTCGACCAGCGGGTGCAGGCGGACCGGGCAACCATCGAGGCGCGGCTCTCCGACATCGCCCGCCTCTCGGAGCAGGTCCGGGCCCTGACAGCGCTGCGCGACCAGCTGGAGCGACAGGCACAGGAAGCCGCGAGGCGCGCCGGCGAGGAGGCGGAGCGCCGCCAGGCCGCCGAGGGCCAGGCCGGGGAGCAGGCCCGGCTGGCCGAGAGCGCCCGCGCCCAGGTGGCGCTGCTGACGCGGCAGATCGACGAATTGCGCAGCCAGCTTGCCCGGATCGCCGCCGCGCTCGAAGCATCCGAGGCCGCCAGCCGGGACAAGGATGCGCAGATCGCCAATCTCGGCAGCCGGCTGAACGCGGCGCTGGCGGCGCGGGTTGAGGAATTGCAGCGCTACCGCAGCGATTTCTTCGGCAAGCTGCGCGAGGTGCTGGGCGACCGGCCGGAGGTCCGCATCGTCGGCGACCGCTTCGTCTTCCAGTCGGAGGTGCTGTTCCCGCCGGCCAGCGCGGACCTGTCCGAGCGCGGGCAGCAGCAGATCCGGCAGATCGCGCAGGTGCTGAAGGAAATTTCCGCACAGATCCCGCCGGACGTGCACTGGATCCTGCGCGTGGACGGCCATGCCGACCGCAACCCGATCCGCACCGCCCGCTTCGCCAGCAATTGGGAGCTTTCGGCGGCGCGCGCCATCTCGGTCGCGCAATTGCTGATCCATGAGGGGCTGCCGGCGAACCGCATTGCCGCCGCGGCCTTCGGCGACAACCAGCCGCTGGACCCGTCCGACACGCCGGAAGCCTATGCCCGCAACCGCCGCATCGAGCTGCGCCTGACCGATCGCTGAGAGTGGGGGCTGGCGCTTCAGTACATGGTCGTGGCGATCCGGGCCGGGGCCTCGGCATCGTAGCTCGGCGGGTCCACCAGGCCCTTGGTGTGGGCGGCCAGCAATTCGCCCATGCTCGGCACCCCTTCGGGGCGCGGCCGGCCGGCCCAGAGCTTCGCCCGGGTCGCCGCCTTGGCGCATTGCATGTAGATCTCCCGCACCGTGATCAGGAGCACCGTGGTCGGCAGCTTGCCCTGCACGACGAACCGCTCCCGCAGCGCCGGGTCGGCGGTGATGCGGGCGGTGCCGTTGATCCGCAGCGCCTCCCCGACGCCGGGCACCAGGAAGAGCAGTGCGACCGCCGGATTGGCGATGATGTCCCGCAGCGCGTCCAGGCGGTTGTTGCCGCGCCGGTCGGGCAGGGCCAGGGTCCGGTCGTCCAGGGCGGTGACGAAGCCCGGCGCGTCGCCGCGCGGGGTGCAATGCACCCCCTGCGGGCCGGAGGTCGCCAGCAGGCAGAAGGGGGAGGCGGCGATGAAGGCCAGGGTCTTGGCTTCCAGCCGGTCCGTCACCTTCTTCAGCACCAGTTCCCGTGGCGGGTCGTAGAGTTCGGCCAACTGCTCCAGGCTGGTGACGGCATGGGGGTCGGAGGGGAGGGGGGTGTCCATGGGGCAAGCCTGCGCCCAGGGGCGGTTCGTTGCAAGCCTGCCGGTGGCGCTCGGCGGGACGGGCGGCTATAAGCCTGTCCTCAACCGGAATCTTAGGTCTAAAGGGGTGGGCCATGGCCGGCCACTCGCATGCCAAGAACATCATGCACCGGAAGGCGGCCCAGGGCGCGAAGAAGGCGCGCGCCTTCGGCAAGCTGATCCGGGAAGTCACCGTCGCCGCCAAGCAGGGCCTGCCCGACCCGGCGCACAACCCGCGGCTGCGGGCGGCGGTGCGGGCGGCGCTGGCCGCCAACATGCCCCGCGACACGGTGGAGCGCGCCATCAAGCGCGCCGCCCAGGGCGGGCAGGGCGAGGACTACCAGGAAGTGCGCTATGAGGGCTACGGCCCGAACGGCGTCGCCATCATCGTCGAGGCCCTGACCGACAACCGCAACCGCACCGCCGGCGAGCTGCGCTCCGCCTTCGCCAAGGCCGGGGGCGCGCTGGCCGAGACGGGCGCCGTCTCCTTCCAGTTCGAGCGCAAGGGCGTCATCCGCTATCCGGCCGCCGTGGCGGATGCCGATGCCATGCTGGAAGCCGCGGTCGAGGCCGGTGCCGAGGATGTGGACAGCGACGCCGAGGCACATGAGATCACCACCTCGGTCGAGGATTTCTTTGCCGTGCGCGAGGCGCTGGAGCAGAAATTCGGCGGGGCCGAGGTGGCGCGGCTGGAATGGGTCCCCACCACCACCGTCGATCTCGACGAGGAGAAGGCACGGGACGTTCTGAAACTGGTGGACACGCTGGACGACAATGACGACGTGCAGAATGTCTACGCCAATTTCGAAGTGTCGGAGGCCGTGATGCAGCGGCTTTCGGCCTGACGTGACCCAGGCGGTCCGGCTTCTCGGGCTTGATCCGGGGCTCCAGCACACCGGCTGGGGCATGGTGGAGAGCGCGGGCAGCCGGCTGCGGCACCTGGGCGACGGCGTCATCTCCACCGATGCCGACCAGAGCCTGGCGATGCGCCTCTCGCAACTGCACCGCGCGCTGCTCAAATTGCTGGAGGAGTGGCAGCCGGACGAGGCCGCGGTGGAACACACCTATGTCAACAAGAACCCCGGCGCGGCGCTGAAGCTGGGCCAGGCGCGCGGCGTGGTCCTGCTGGCGCCGGCGCTCCGTGGCATTCCCGTTGCCGAATACCAGGCGATGGAGGTCAAGCGTGCCGTGGTCGGCACCGGCCATGCCGAGAAGGTGCAGGTGGAGGCGATGGTGAAGTTGCTGCTGCCCGGCGCCGTGATCCGCCGCGCCGATGCGGCGGATGCGCTGGCGGTCGCCATCTGCCACGCGCATCACCGCAGCACCCGGCTGGCCTTCGCCAAGGGACATGTGCCGGCATGATTGGCCCGGCGCTTCGGGGCTCCAGGCCATCCGGCCTTCCGGTCATCGGGGGGCAGGCATGATCGGCAAGCTCACCGGCAAGCTGGATGGGGTGTTCGAGGGTGGCTGCATCCTCGACGTGAACGGCGTCGGCTACCTGCTCTCCTGTTCCAGCAAGACGCTGGACCGGCTGCAATCCGTGCAGGGCGTGGTCAAGGTGCTGGTGGAGACGCATGTGCGCCAGGACGCCATCCAGCTCTACGGTTTCGCCCTGGCGCAGGAGCGCGACACCTTCCGCAAGCTGACCTCCATCCAGGGCGTCGGCCCCCGGCTGGCGCTGGACATCCTCTCCGCCTTCGCGCCGGAGGATCTTGCGGCAGCGGTGCGCGCGGCGGACCGGGCGGCGCTGCGCCAGGCGAATGGCGTCGGCGCCAAGCTGGCCGACCGGCTGGTGACGGAACTGCGCGAATGGGCGGGCGCCATCCAGCCGGCCTCCGGCATCGCCATGCCGGCCGCCGCCGGCCCCGCACCCGCCACTGGCGGAGCGGAGGCGGATGCCGTCTCCGCATTGATGAATCTCGGCTGGAAGCGGCCGGAGGCGCAGGCGGCGGTGAACCGGGCCCGGGCGCGGCTCGGCGAGGCTGCCGGGCTTGAGACGCTGATCCGCGACAGTCTGAAGGAGCTGGCGCGGGCATGAGCGACCAGGACCGCATCACCACCCCCATCCGCACCGAGGAGGATGCGGCGGAAGCCACGCTCCGGCCGCAGACGCTCGACGACTTCACCGGCCAGAAGACGCTGCGGGAGAACCTCTCCGTCTTCATCCAGGCGGCGAAGCAGCGGGGCGAGGCGCTGGACCATGTGCTGCTGCACGGTCCCCCCGGCCTCGGCAAGACCACCCTGGCGCAGATCGTGGCGCGGGAGCTGGGCGTGGGATTCCGCGCCACCTCCGGCCCCATCCTGCAACGGGCCGGGGATCTCGCCGCCATCCTGACCAATCTGCAGCCGCGGGACGTGCTGTTCGTGGACGAGATCCACCGGCTGCAGCCGGCGCTGGAGGAAACCCTCTACCCCGCGATGGAGGACTTCCAGCTCGACCTCATCATCGGCGAGGGGCCGGCGGCGCGCACCGTGCGCATCGACCTGCCGCCCTTCACCCTGGTCGGCGCCACCACCCGCGCCGGGCTGCTGGCCACACCCTTGCGCGACCGCTTCGGCATCCCGCTCCGCCTGCAATTCTACACGCCGGACGAACTGTTCCTCATCATCCGCCGCGGCGCGCAGAAGCTCGGCTTCGAGCTGTCCGAGGACGGCGCGCGGGAGATCGCCACGCGCAGCCGCGGCACGCCGCGCATCGCCGGGCGGCTGCTGCGCCGGGTGCGCGATTTCGCCTCCGTCGCCGGCAAGCCCGCCGACCGTGCGCTGGCCGATGCGGCGCTGCAAAGGCTGGAGGTGGACCGGCTCGGCCTGGATGCCATGGACCGCCGGTATCTCCGCCGCATCGCGGAGCATCACCATGGCGGTCCGGTCGGCGTGGAAACCTTGGCCGCGGCCCTGGCGGAATCCCGCGATACGATCGAGGACGTGATCGAGCCCTATCTGATCCAGGAAGGGCTGGTGCTGCGCACCCCGCGCGGCCGCGTGCTGGGCGATCCCGGCTGGCGGCATCTCGGCTTGACGCCGCCTGCGGGCTTCGCGGTGCAGCCCGACCTGCTCTCGCCAGGGGGCAGCGGGAAGTGAGGCGGGTGCCCGATGCGCCCGCGCATCGCTTCCCCATCCGCGTCTATTTCGAGGACACGGATGCCGGCGGCATGGCCTATCATGCGAACTACCTCCGCTGGGCGGAACGGGCGCGGACCGAGGCGCTGCGCGACATGGGCCTGCCGCACCAGGCGATGATCGAGCAACATAATTCACTACTCGTGGTGCGGCGCGCGGAAGTGGAGTATTGGCGCCCGGCCCGGCTGGACGACGCGCTCGTGGTCGAAACCCGGGTCATCGCTGTCAAGGGCGTGACAATGGCGCTGGACCAGCGGGTAATGCGGGACAGCGAGGCATTGGCGGCGCTGCGTATCGAACTGGCCTGCGTGGACCGGACGACGCTGCGCCCGAGGCGGATTCCCGAAGCCTGGCGGTCGGCCCTGGAAGGCGCCTCGGCGCGCGGGGCGGAAGCGGGGGCAGAGGCTTAGAGGAGGTTTGCGGTGGACCGCAGCGTGAGCGCGACCGATCTGGGTGGAATGGCGCACGACCTGTCGCTCTGGGGCCTGTTCCTGCAGGCGGACTGGGTCGTGAAGCTGGTGATGATCCTGCTGCTGCTGGCCAGCATCTGGGTCTGGGCCATCATCTTCGAGAAATGGACCAGCCTGCGCCGCGCCAACCGGGAGGCGGACGCCTTCGAGGACAGCTTCTGGTCCGGCGGCAGCCTGGATGAGCTGTACCGCAAGGAAGGCGAACAGCCGACGCATCCCATGGCGGCGGTCTTCGTCGCCGCCATGCGCGAATGGCGCCGCAGCGCCCAGCGCCTGGCCGGGTCCGAAATCGTCGCCGCCGGCCTGCGGGAACGCGTGGACCGCGCCATGTCCGTCACCGTGCAGCGGGAGATGGACCGGTTGGAGCGCTGGATGGTCTTCATCGCCTCGGTCGGCTCGGTGGCGCCCTTCATCGGCCTGTTCGGCACGGTCTGGGGCATCATGAACAGCTTCGCCGCCATCGCCGGCATGCAGAACACCAACCTCGCCGTGGTCGCGCCGGGCATCGCGGAGGCGCTCTTCGCCACGGCGATCGGCTTGGTCGCCGCCATCCCGGCGGTGCTGGCCTACAACAAGCTCACCACCGACCTCGCCCGCTTCGCCGGGCGGCTGGAAGCCTTCGCCGCCGAATTCGGCGCCATCCTGTCGCGCCAGACCGAGGCGGCGTTGCAGCCGGAGGCGGCGCACGCCCCGGCCCCCGCGGCGGAGTAGCACCCATGGCCGCCTCGCTCTCCGGCAACGGGAAGGGCCGGGGCCGCGGCCGCTACCGGCCGATGGCCGAGATCAACGTCACGCCCATGGTGGACGTGATGCTGGTGCTGCTCATTATCTTCATGGTGGCGGCGCCGCTGATGACGGTCGGCGTGCCGGTGGACCTGCCCAAGACCCAGGCCAGCGCCCTGAACCAGGAGAACGAGCCCATCACCATCACGGTGAACCCCGAGGGCAAGATCTTCCTGCAGGAGACCGAGGTGCCGCTGGAGAACCTGGTGGCGCAGCTCCAGGCCATCGCCCAGGCGCAGCCCCAGGGCGCGCCGGAGCGGCGCATCTTCGTCCGCGGCGACCGCGCCATCAGCTATGGCCGCGTCATGGAAGTCATGGGCACCATCAGCGCCGGCGGGTTCAGCCGCGTCGCGCTGCTGGCCGAGCAGCCGGGCCCCCGGCCGGCCGCCACCACGCCCACGCCCGCCCGTCCGCAGCCCCCCGGTTCCCCCGCCGGAAGGCCGCAGCAGCAACAGCCGGCGTCGCGCAGCTCGGGCGGCCCGGCGCCGCGAGGCTGATCTCGCCGAAGGGGGAGGCCCATCCGGGGCTTGGGGATGCAGCTAGGTGGCTTGCGGTTCTGGGGCGGGGTTTCGGCGGCGCTGCATGCGGCGGTGCTGCTGCTGATCCTGTTCGACCTGACGACGCGCAAATTCGAGGAGCCGCAGGAACAGGCCATCGCGGTCGAGCTGGTGGCGCAATTGCCAGCTCAGCAGGCCCAGGGCGAGGTGCCGGCGCCATCGCCCTCGCCGGATCCCGATCCGGTGCCGGAGCCAGATCGGAAGAGCACACGTCTGAACTCCATTCACTGACCA
>CALGVL010000421.1 GCA_937930165.1 uncultured Acetobacteraceae bacterium | reverse complement strand
TGGCGGGCGGGCGGTGATCGCCGGGGTGGCGGAGGCGCTGGTCGCCGCGGGTGCCCGCCCTGCCGAGCCAGGGGAATTTACCCGCCGCGCCTTCCTCAACGGCAAACTGGACCTGACGGCGGCGGAGGGCATCGCCGACCTGATCGCTGCCGAGACGGCAGCACAGCGACGCCAGGCGCTGCGGCAGGCCGAGGGGGCGCTGGCCGCGCTCTATGATGGCTGGGCGGCGCGGCTGACCCGGCTGCTGGCGCAGCAGGAAGCCTTCATCGAATTCGAGGACGAGGACCTGCCGGAGGGCCTGGACGACGCGGTGGGCGCCGCCGCGGCCGCGCTGCGGGCGGAGATCGAGGCGCATTTGGCGGACCAGGGCCGCGGCGAGCGGCTGCGCGAGGGACTGCTGGTGGCGATCATCGGCGCGCCGAACGCCGGGAAATCCTCGCTGCTGAATGCCCTGGTGGGGCGGGAGGCGGCGATCGTCTCGGCCCGCGCCGGCACCACGCGGGATGTGGTGGAGGCAAGGCTCGATCTGGACGGCGTGCCGGTGACCCTGGCGGATACGGCCGGGCTGCGGGAGGCCGCGGACGAGATCGAGGCCGAGGGCGTGCGCCGCGCCCGCCGGCGGGCGGAGGAGGCGGATCTGATCCTCGCCGTCTTCGCGGCGGATGCGGCGCCGGATGCGGAAACCCTGGGTCTGGTCGGGCCGGGCGTGCTGGTGGTGGCGAATAAGACCGATCTGGCGCCGGCGCCGGGGGAGATCGGCGGGGTGGTGCCCATCCCTATCTCGGCGCGGACCGGCGAAGGGCTCGCCGCGTTGAAGGCCGCGTTGTCCGAGATGGCGGCGGCACGGGCCGGGCTGACCGCGGAGGCGCCGCTGACCCGGCCCCGGCACCGGGCGGCCTTGCAGGAGACGGTGGGATGGCTGGCCGAGCTGCCGGAAGCAGCCTTGCCGGAATTGCGGGCGGAGGCCCTGCGGGCGGCGCTGCGGTCGCTCGGCCGCATCACCGGCCGGGTGGGGGTGGAGGCGGTGCTGGACCGGATCTTCGGCGAGTTCTGCATCGGGAAGTGAGGCGATGAGCGGCGACACCGGCAAGGAGATCGAGGCCCTCTATCGTCGCTGCGCTGGGCTGCGGCGGGGCTTCCAGGAGGCGGCGCTGCGCTCCGTGCCGTTGCCGAAGCTGCGGGAGGCGGCGGAGCGGCTCGGCCTGCCGGTGGCATCCGAACTGGCGCAGGTCTCGGAGGGGGATCTGGCCTTTGCCTTCGACCTGGCGGTGTACTCCGCTCCGCCGGGCCGCTCGCGCGCCATTGACCGGGTGGCGCGGCAGCGCCGGGCCGTGCAGGACGAGGTGGCGCTGGTGCTGGATGCGCTGACCCATTCCTGGTTCTCGGTCTTCCGCAGCCTCGGCCCGCATCCGGAAGCGGGGCTGCTGCTGGAGGATGCGCTGCTGGGTGGCGAGGTCTGGGTGGTGGATGAGGCCCTGTCCGAATTCAGCGGGCCGGGCGCGGTGCTGGCGATGCGGCTCGGGCGGCTCCGGGGCTTCGCCATGACCTGCGGCCCGGTCGTGCCGCTGGATGAGCCGATCCTGGCGGGCTTCCGGCAGATCCTGGCCGAAGCCCCTCTGCCGCCGGCGGAGATGACCGCCGATCCACGCTTCGCGACGCTGATCTATCAACGGGCGCTCGGCTTCCAGATCGGGGACGTCTTCGGCCCGGGCTGAGCGGGGCGCAAGGCCGCAGCACCCTTCGGCACGGTCCCTGCCTTCGCTATATCGCGCCCATGTTCGACGAGACCTGGGATGTGGTGGTGGTGGGCGGCGGCCATGCCGGCTGCGAGGCGGCGGCCGCGGCCGCGCGCTGTGGCGCCCGCACCCTGCTGCTGACGCACAAGATCGAGACCATCGGCGAGATGTCCTGCAACCCCGCCATAGGCGGGATCGGCAAGGGGCATCTGGTGCGTGAGATCGATGCGCTGGATGGGATCATGGCCCGTGCGGCGGATGCCGCCGGGATCCATTTCAAGCTGCTGAACCGCAGCAAGGGGCCGGCGGTGCGCGGGCCGCGGGCGCAGGCTGATCGCCGCCTCTATCGCCAGGC